>NZ_JBFSUL010000047.1:0-39516 GCF_041467395.1 Vibrio sp. 10N.247.310.98
TCATAAGAAATTTATTATATGGGGTAGTTTGCTGAGTGTTTTTGCCATTATGATAAGCCAGCGCAATCTTAGCCCTGAGTTAATATTTCCTAAATGTGAGATTAACAAGCCAGTTCAATCAAAGATCACTTTTTATATTGATGAGTCCGTTGTGTATAAAAATGAAATTGTCGGAAAACTGCATGAAGCCGTGGCAATGTCTAACACAATATTAGCTAACTCTTGTGTACCTATTATTCGCTCTTTTAAAGAGAGCCGATTTATATCTATGCCAAAGAGTTTTTCATCTGTTTCCTCTCTACATTCTGCCTTAAAAGAAGAAGTAGGTGCTTCCGAAATTGACCATCTTAGAAGTAACCCAATAGAGCAGTATGTGGTCGTTCTTGGTGAGAATCACCCTGTCGTCCTTGAGCAAGAGATTCACGGCATGACAATGATGAATATGAATGATAGCTTTATTGTCTTATCTGAAAAATTTCCTGTTACCGTTTTAGAACACGAATTTGGGCACTTAGCTTGGGCTATGCATGAGCAGCCAGATACTGAAAGTGGTAAGTTTTGGATTAATGAGCAAGTTTTCCCTGGTAATATAAACAAGGTAAAGCCTTACGCGGGTGCTTATCGTTGCTCGAATTACGGCACTGTCATGAGCTATGCTACACAAGTAGTTCCTGCGTACTCTAGCCCCCTGATTAGTAATAACGGAGAGTTATGTGGTCACGAAGTTAAGGGCGATAATGCTAGGGTTATGCAGGAATACGCTGAAAGTTTAAGATAACTCCTTCTAAAGTTTTCTCTTCACTTGAAGCACCCTACGGGCTACCTGCTTTATTTCGCGAACCTCCTCGCTCGTTCCTCACTCTTCGGTGGCTCAACCAAGCCATCTTCAATCACAAACAACGTGCTTTACGTTGTCTTGTCCGTTCCGGTCACAATCAGGGCTAGACAAGCTTTCACTTTCGCGGCCAAGTGCTGTCTGAGTGTGCTTTGGCTTGTGCTCTATTTGTCCTTCGGTTGAGTTTCAGCGACTCGTTTGCGCCACTTCTAATCCTTTGCCAGCAGAACTTCACCATCAAAAGTAAAATGAACGCTACGCGCTTTTGACGGTGAAAACCGTGCCGTCAGTCGGGAAGTTAGGCGAAAACGACGATGAAACCCTAATAACCCAAGGAGCACACCATGCCACATTCCCTTTCTTTGCACACTCACAGCACTAAGCCCGCAAAAGCGAGCAACGTATCCCCGTTGCATCCGTCAGGCTCTACAACAATGAAGGTTGCGCCGTTGTCAGTTTTGATTCACTGGTCTGAATCTTCCAGGCTACAAACCGATGAAGAATTTGAGTTTGAAATCTTTGAGGCCATCGCACTCAAAGCCGCACTAGATAACCCATTAGGCGGTTACGACAAAGCAGAAGTAACGGTAAAGTTTGAAGGTGGTCATCTGCATCGGTGTCGAATTGATTTGGGGTGTGGAGGCAATGAAATCGGCTTCGCTGATCATTGCTTTCGCATCCTGGAATATTCTGAATCTCTAAAGAAATCAGAGCCGAATCATTGGTATTTAACTAACCCGCAAGGCAAAGAACTAATAGAGCTGTTGAAAACATATCAACTCAATCGACAACAAGTGGCCAATGGCCGCCAGAGCGCGTTTGAAAAAGTACGTGTAGCTAAAGCGCAGAATAAAGGGATGGTTCAAACACGTTGTGAGGTTAAGCAATGAAAGCATTTGTATTAGATACCCGACTAGTTCGACTGTTTGAAAGGTTAGCTGCCCTTAACCCGCCAGTAGGTCAAATGGTGTCGGCTTTAAATGTTGTGTTACAACAATCGGGCTCTCACATTGAAAGTAAGCAGGATTTCTGTGATTTCATTGAACAAGTAGAACGATTCCAAGCCGAAAGCTCGAGCGGGGGTTTTAGTGAGTGAAGGGGCTAGTTAACCAGATGGTGGGCTTTGTCCGTGCTTCGCACGTCAAAGCCCCAAAACAAATGAAGTAAATTCATTGCACCTTTTTCTTTTCTATCAGTAACTTATTTTTAATTATGACTAAATAATAAGTGTTTTTTCAGCTAATCCTATAGCTTGGTTGAGACATATAAAACGAATAGGACTGGGAAAACATGCGCAAAATCATTGATACTCAAGCAGCCCCAAAAGCGATCGGACCATATTCTCAAGGGGTCATCACTGGTGGGCTAATTTTCACTTCAGGTCAATTACCATTGAGTCCTCATACAGGACTTTTGGTCAAAAGTAGTCTGGAGAAGCAAACCGTGCAGTGTCTAGAGAACATGAGAGCGATTTTGCTCCATGCAGACGCTGACATGTCAGATGTAGTGAAAACAACCGTCTACCTTACCGATATGATGAGCTTTTCCGTGGTAAATGAAATTTATAACGATTTCTTTATTAAGAACGGCGCCAATTTTTTCCCTGCGAGAACCTGCATCGAAGTATCGAAACTTCCTCTCAATGCCCTGATTGAAATAGAGGCCGTTGCTGTCGCGCCTTAGCTGTTACTCGTTTCGTTTTTTAGCCCCAGCCTAGAGCTGGGGTTACTATTTAGACATACCTTAGTGCGTACTTTTTCTCCTTATGTTTAATGGTGTAAATCTTACAAATCCAATGCAACCTATTATATTTATGGCTTTTATCACCTAAGTATCGCGAAATGAGTAAGAATTACATTTTTCGAGAGTTAGAGTGCCAAATGACCAAGGAAGAGGTCGCTGAACGCTGTTTTAAAACTGTGAGGACTGTCACGGGTTGGGATGAAGGAAAACCGATACCACCTGAGTGTAAAAGGCTTATGCGTATGGCAAAAGGTCGGGAACAGTTCAAAATGTTATACGACCGAATGGAACTCCCAACTGGACAAATAGTTAAGCCACAACAAATCCTAGCAGGGATTGCGCTTTTGGGGATTCAATCAAAGCTTGAAATCAAGACTTCTACTCACTTAATGAAAATAGCTCGTGCTATAGCTAAGATCATGTAACTCTTTACATAAACCACTGTTATTTAAAGTTTCTCAACATATAATCGATGGGGTAAGTGTGCTGTATAGGAAGGTTCTGGTTCATTTATCAGAGTCTTTCTATCTAGGTTTCGATGACAATGTCTATAAGCTTGATAAAAGGCTTTTAAGTTTTGTATTGAAGCAAGAGCCCTCCATAAATTGCTAGGAGTTATGAATTGAGCCGTTTTGAGCCGTTGTATAAATTTCGGGAAGTTAACAAATACAGTTTAAGTTCAATCGCTGAGAACACATTGTGGTTTTCACATGTGGATGATTTCAATGATCCTTTTGAGTTGTTTTACAAAATAATTTCTGGAATCAACTTAGATAATATGGACGATGCTCTTGAGGTCTACCTTAGCTACGCAGAAAAGAATCAGATGTCCAATGCAGACTTTAAGAATGGATTTCTTAAAACTCTGGCTACGTTAGATGAAGAGGCGAAGTATTCCATCATTGAGAAGATATCGGACACGATAAAACCTCTACAAGACGACAAAATCCACAAAGTTAAATCAGATAACAAAATCTTTAGCCTATCTTTTGCAAACGATCATCCTTTGCTTTGGGGTCATTACGCTAATGGTCTAAAAGGGATGTGTATTGAATATGACTTCAATAAGCAAAAAAAACCACTCAATATCGGCTACTGTCCAGTAGATTACTTGGATAAACCATTCACGATAAACGTACTTAACTTATTGAAAAATAATACTGATATATCTATTTACGGTAATGAGATATTTGCGACTAAAAATGAAGTTTGGTCTTACGAAGAAGAGTTTCGGCTAGTATCTGAAAATGAAGTTATGCCTGAAAACAAATACCAGTTGAGCGAAGATGTTATTAGTTCGATTATCATTGGCGAAAAAATGTCTGTTGAAGACCAATTAAAAGTCAAAAGCACAATCGGTGATAGGAATATCAAATTGTATAAAGCAGTCGCAGTTCCATCTGATTTCAGAATTGATATTGTCGAATACGAAGACTAGTAAGCAAAAGCAATGTCAGTTAATTGCTGTTGCTTATGCCGAATTTACCCCCGTGATACATAACGGGAAAAAGCAAAAATACACGGGTAGCTTAAAGGTTAAATATAACGTTACAGGGTCACCGCTAGGTTGAGGAGCACTAGCCCTAATTTAAAAGTTTTTGGGTGGAAGATTAAGTGACACGGAGTGCCACTTAGGAATGAGTAAGATTATACGCCGTTAAAAACAGGCAGAGCTTCGAACATGACTAATACGTTGATAACAATGATGCCCACACCGTAAATGAATACCCCAATCAACACCAACTCTCCTCCAGGTACTCGATAAGGTTTCGCTTGCTGATGTTGTTCGTCGTTATTTTCTTGGTTGTTAGAAATAGCTTTCTGTAACCTAGATTTTCTAGCTAGCAATGCCGGTACGATACACGCCCAAATAGCCGCGGCCGATGCGGCATAACCAATTGCGGCTAGAAAACCGAAAGGAAAGAGAAGAGAAAAAATCAGCGGCGGAATAAATGTGACCGCCCAAGTTTTGGTTCTGCCTTTTGAACTCGCATCAAATTGGAATAAATCGGCTAAAAAATCGAATACCCCCAAGCCAACCCCTATAAAGCTCGACAAAATAGCGGCCGCGGAAAAAGCGCTAATGACATTTGATAACGTTTCTTCTGCTAAGACAGATTTTAGGCTAATGAGTAAGGTGTCTATATTGCCACCTTCGGCAATGATAGGTCCGAAATTTACTCTTGGTAAGTTCCCATAAATACTCATTAACCAAACAGTGTAAGTAAAAAGAGCAATGATCGTTCCGCCCATGATGGCTTTTTGTGCAAGCCTTTCCTCACGGTAGTAATCTCGTAATGTTGAGACGCTATGTTGGTACCCAAACGCGGTCAAGGCAATGGGAAAAAAGACCCACACGTATTGCGCATACTCAAATTTCAGATGAGCAGTATCAAGCAAAGTACTGAGGTTGACATTAAACCAAAGGCCTACGGTGCCAAAGCTAAAGCTAATGATCATAAACAGCATTAAGACTATCGAAATACGGTCGACCATTTTTGTTGAATGCCAAACTAGCCCAGAAAAGATAAAAACGAAAAGGATGGAGGCCAGTTGGGGGGCAATACCAAAATATTCATTCAAAATTAGTCCTGAAGAGGTGATATAGGCATACAGCAAGATCCCCCCGACAAAGTAAATCATTAGGTTATTAAAGAAATTAACCTCTTTACCTAACAAGTCTTTCGTTATGGAAGAGAAAGATGACCGGTAAGGGTAATCTTTTAAAACTTCGAGCAACAAACAGCCACTAGTTGTCATGATAATCATGGTGAAGACCAAAGCCATTAAAGCCCCTATGGTCCAAACTCCAGCCCCAGCGGCTGGGAGCCCAAGCATACCTGCACCAACGCAAATACATGCGACGATACACGCCCCTCCGATAAGTGAAGGCGTCTTCACGGTCATTGATGGTTTCACATTATCCATAACCTGTTTTGTACTATCCATAAATGGTTACCTTTCATTGGTTCGACATTGCTTTTTATATGACCACTACCCGCTTCGTAATGTTGGGCAGAATTTTAAAATCAAAAAAAGCGCTAGAATCAAGGACTCTAGCGCTTAGCTTTTAGAATAAAATAGTAATTACATACTAAATTAGGCACATAATTAGACATGAACCGAATAAAGTTCGTCATCGTTTTCATCTGAAGAAAGGTGATTACTCCCATGATTGAGAGAAGTCCTGATCTTTAAAGGCTGCAGCAAGGCCAGTGACCTGCTGCAATCGTAAAACCTCATCTTGGTCCATCCCTAGTTCGTAACAAATTTTATTATTCGTCCAACCCATTCCTTTAAGCTGAATGATCAGGTCTGCTGTGAGCTCTACTTGATGGGAGCCTCGCGCAAGATTATGACGAACAGATGCCGCCATACACTTTTCTTCAGGCAAACTAAGCACCACTGCAGGAATATAGCCCTTTAATACTTGTAGCTCAGGGTGATTCAACAATAATTGATAACGATGAAACCCATCGATGACGACGTATTTTTTCAAGGATGTCTTCAATCGATTAACTAAAATAGGCATGGTTATACCATTTTTATCCATCGACGTTTTTAGGAGCTTACTTTCTGGATGCGCCATTTTATTTGGGTTGTATTGGTTAGCTTCTATCTCATCAAGTGGGATCATTTCAACATGACAAGCGGGCGGTAAATCAGGAATAAGCTCGATGAGTACTTTGGCCGCTTTATTGTAAATTGCGACCTTGTCAATGGCTTGTTTGTTCGTGTTATTGATAGGTTTCAACGGCTTCTTGATGCGACGTTGATAAGCTAGAGTAGGTTCACTTTCCATTCGTATCACTCTCTTCTCCATAGAGGGCATGGTATTGTTTTGCTAAGGACTTGTTGTACCCAAAAGAGAGTCCTCGGCACCAATAGTCATTTTTAATCAGTACTTTACAAATCCTTCTCCAACTTGGAACTTGCTTCCTAGATTCCAATTTACTCTCTGCGTAATCAGGGATGCAGGTCACTCCTTTTTGAGGACCGTTTTTACGCCACCACTGTAAGAACTTAAAAATTCGGTCTCGGTAATGTTTTTCTACATGTGGCGGCATGGTTTTCAGAAGGTATTTACTGTATTGCCGGTAGCTAAGTCCCGGTGGTAATTCAAAGCGATAATAACCAAGGATACGCCCCTGGCTTTTTGAGTATCGAGCACCAAAGTTACACCCTTCTACTCTGGCAACCAGTTTTTGCCAGGTATCAGGCTCTAATATTTGATATAGCCAAAGGCCCTTTCTTTGCTCATCTCCAAAAGGTTGGCAAAGTCGCTGCTGTGAAAGAGGGACGCCGGCCTTATGCATTAAGTCGTAAATACGGTTGTAATCCCAATTGAAGCGCGAGTTCGCGACCCAAATATCTGGAGTTTTCCAATCATAAAGAGGGTAAGCCATGTAGACGTCACCCTGCATTTGAGTCGTCCAATATTTATCATCAAATTTCTTTTTGGCGCGATTTTTAATAGTTTTAAAACGATGCAAAGACTCATCCGCTCGTATACCAATGAGCACAGCAATTGGTGTGCCTTTCTTTTGTTGGTACCAATGAGCAAATTTAAAAACGAAATCCTCAAATTCCATGCCTTTATTAAAAAACGGGAGATAATCAAGAGCAGAAATCACACCTTCATGCTGTGGGACTTCCCTGACCCATTGCGCTTTTTTATCAGGGTCCCAACAAAGCCATTTAGGCTGAAATTGTGAAATTGAATTTCTTAAACTAAGCGGTAAGCAAACCCAGTATGGGTTTACTTCGCCACGAAGTACCATACGCTCAATAAAAGCATGAGTTTCGTGGTATTGGGCTTCGAAATCTACGATGAGTACATCAACAGGCAGTCGGCCACGTTTTTTTGATTCTTGGATAGTTAAGTTCAAAAGAACACCAGAATCTTTCCCTCCGGAAAACGAGACATAAAAGTGGCTAAAGTTGTCGAGAAGGTACAATATTCTTTGGCGCGCTCCTTCAAGCACATTGTAATCCTGCTGAATCTTGTCTCGAGAGAAGTAACCTTTTCTTCTTCCCTTAGTAATACTAGGTACGCCCTTGGTAATCATGGGTTCACGAATGTTATTTAATATTCAAACCAAGGTACGTAGATTTCGTGTTTTTTATAAATTAATTATTGGTAATTAATTTAATTTCTAGGTACAGATTTGAAGCCTCATCATAAAGAGCCGCTCTCCCGTTGTGATTTAGGTAAGAACGGCTTGGCTTACATTAAAAACCAAAGTGAAGGTTGCCTCTTAAACCTATAATCCAACTGTCATCGGCTTTTGAGTTAAACGGTAAAGTGTGAAGATATTGCACATTAGGAGTTAACGAGAGAGCCCCCCAATTCATGCGGTAATAGATTTCTGAATTATAAGAATCATCTAGTTCGGCATTAGGTTTAGCCCAACCTAGAGCGATACCAAGCATTCCAGACCCTACCCCACTATATCCTGTGCCAAACACGACCGAAGATTTGTATAGAGCCTCAGGTCCTTGCGCGACCCCGGCTCTGAAAAATGGTATCCATGAGCCGGTTTTATATATGGACGACCAATTTGCGCCATAGTTTTCGCTAGCTTTCTCTTTTGGCCCATCACTGTGCCAAACTGTTAGGTGTGAATTCTTCAAATAAAAATCGTCTTTCGACTCCACCCAACCTATTTCTAGGGACTTAAAATATTGATTATCATTGATGAACTGTTCAACACCATCGAAAGGCTTAGTCGAATCAGCTTTTGCATCAGAGAAACTTGCATAAAAATAATAGTTTTCCGACATCATATGGCGTAGAACGCCGCCGAATGTTGATTCATCTGGGATTGGGATGGAACCGGAACCGGTACTAAACTGTAAGTTAGAAAAACCATAGTAAGGGTTACCCAACTGATAAGTATCAACATAATCAGTCGTATCTAAAAAACCAACCATCATATCGGTAGATTGTTTATTAAAGGTTTGTGTCCAATAAAGATTTGTTAACCTTAAACCTATATCACTAAAAGCTGGTTGGATTAAACCAAACCCTCCGACATTACCCATGACAAATTCAGAGGGCGTACTATCTGTATAACCGTGCTTATGATCAACCCTCAGCTGCAAAGCTCCGGTATCACTCTCTTTTTGGTAAGCTAGCCAATTCAATGTAATCCGTGCAATACCAGCTGCCGCACTGCTGTCTTTGTTCGGCAAGCTCTCACTGGACGTTAAACCAAAAACATAATAATCCACAGCTCCCTTTAGAGCTTTATCTTCAGCCGCATTCGTCAATGTTGGCGTGCCAAAGACAAACATTACGGCTCCCAAAAGCGTTAGCCAAAAACGCTTTGTCTTTTTCGTAAATGGTACATTCTCGCTCATATCAATAACTTCCTGTTGTTGTCATGGTAGTTGTACGGCTCGGCTCAACTTTTGTTAGTCAGAAGGTATTAAGAGGGAGTTGAAAAACGAAATCTTGTAATTAATAGGTAATTTAAGCGCTCGGATTTATCCATTTGTCATACTCATTTATTAAAATCACAAATCCCTCATTTTTAGATACCAACATCAAAAATTGAGGTATATACTATTTCTCATTCCTATACGGAGGCAGAAATGGACAACCAACACACTACAACCACATTTCAAGCGCTTAAAACCGGTGCAGACGCTTACATTCAACGTCGTAATCAACGTTTATTGGCTAATCACCGCAAAGAGTTGCGTAACTTTACTCGAGCAGAAGCATCGGCCTATCTTGGCATTGATGCAAAAACGCTTGATCGCTATGTTACCGCTGCGGCGATAGATCCTCGTCGTCATGAAGACTCGCAATGGTCGATCGATATCGCGGAAATGTACAAGGTACGTAACTTACTGCCGGAAAATCTACGTAAAGACGCTAAGTTCATACGCAGTGAGCAGCAAAAAACGCAAGTGATGGTTATCCAGAACCAAAAAGGCGGTGTTGGCAAAACCGTTTCTGCCGCGACTATCGCATCAGGTTTGGCGACCGAATTTCATCAAGAATACCGTGTTGGTTTAATAGACATGGATGGCCAAGCCACGCTTTCGATGTATTACGCACCCGAAGCCGAGCAAGAAGGTAACTTGTCTGTTGGTGATCTGATGATGAAAACCTTCGATCTTGATGAAGGTGAAACCGTTGAACAAGTTATCTCTGAAGCCTTTCTTGAAACGACTATCCCAAACTTACGCATTCTACCTGCAGCACAAAGTGACCGTGCGATGGAAGGTTGGTTTCATGAGCAAGTGTTCGGCCAAACCTTAGCTTCACCTTATTCACTACTAAAGGACATCATCGATAGCGTTAAAGACGAGTTCGATATCATCATTATCGACACTCCACCTTCGCTCGGCTATGCGACCTTTAACGCGTATTTTGCCGCGACGAATGTAGTGTTCCCGTTATCGATTACAGAGAATGATATTGATGCTACCTGCTCTTACTTCAGCTACATTCCTCAGGTGTGGGCGCTGTTAGAGAACGCAAACCATGAAGGCTACGACTTCATGAAAATATTACTGACTAACCATCGTGATAGTTCAACCACGACCGAATTAATGAATAACCTGTACGATCAGTTCTCTCCTTACTTGTACTCTAAAGAGTTTAAGCACAGCGAGGCTGTCCGCCAGTCGTCTTCCCTACTCTCGACCGTTTTTGACATGTCGAAAAGTGAATACCCGAAAAGCAAAGCAACCTTCCAAAGCGCGCAACAAAACAGCTATGAAGTAACAAGCCAAATATTGCGCGATATTCTCAACGTTTGGCGTGAACAGGAGAACAAATAATGGCGAAAAAACGTGGCGGCAGCCCTCTAGGCAATGCTCCTGGTTCAGCGCAAGCACAACAGTCCGCGGCCAAAGCTAATTTAGACACACTCACCAATCAACTCAGCACTGAGCTAGAAAAAAGTGGGCAAAACGCCGAAGATTACCTTAGAACAAAGTTCGGTTTAGAGTCCGTTGGCAAAAAAATGGTTTGGCAACTAGCTTCTGGGTCAACTGCGACCTTCAACGAAGTGACATTGTCACACGATCAAGTTAAGCAGAACTCTTTTGTAACCTTTGATGTGAATGGCCGTGACCAATCTTTGCTAACCAAAGAGTCTTTGGAAGATTTGAACTCGTTAGAATTTCAACAGTTTTACCCTGCTGTTGGTCGAGAAATAGATGGTCGTATCGATGTGCTTGATGGATCTCGCCGTCGAGCTTGGTTCTTACTTCAAGAAGGCCGCGTAAAAACATTCCGAATCCTCGTCACCCAAGACGAACTGTCTACAGCCGATGCCAAAGCACTAGCAAAACAGTTGCAAACCGCAAAAGAGCACAACCAACGCGAAATTGGCTTACAGTGTCAAACTCTAATGAAGAACGGTGAACTCACTCAAGAAGAGACGGCAAAGATCTTAAATATAAGCCGCCAAGCAGTAGGTCGAGCGCTAAAAGCAGCCAGCATTGACAGTAAATTGATTGCACTATTCCCTGTCGTTAACGACTTATCTCATACTGATTATTCACTGCTAGCTAAAGTGATGAAAGCCTTTATCAATGATAAGAAAGCTCTGAACAGTTTCATAAAAAAAATAGACATTAAATCTGTCAATGCTCAGCCTGAGCAGAGCCAAGAAGATACCAAAGACGAGCTGATTACTTACATAAAAAATGAGTTAAAGATTGTTGAAGCCAAACAACAATCAGACAAAGCTACCGTGACTTCGTTAGCTGAATTCGACAGTAAAGGCATGTTCGCACGTAAAAAAGTGAAAGGCCGTAACTTCTCGTATGAATTTGGGCGATTGTCCAAGGATGTTCAAGCTGAACTTGATGAGGCTATCCAATCAGTCCTAGGTAAACATCAGTAACCCTCTCAAAAAGGCTCTATATTCCTCGGAGCCTTTCTCCTTCTCTATAATCACTAGAATTCCACATAAAAAATAGGATGACTACAAGTAGCACGACTAAGCTATTAATAACAAAGTAAACTTGGGGAACTTCCTTATTAGGCTTAGGATTACTTCATCCTTTATATCCAAAAAATTGGCTAAGTGCAGAGTGTTTGACTCGAGGTGAGCCAACGTTCAAATGGTGGTTCAAACCTGGCGCAAAAACCATTAATTTATGGCTAATAAATGAAACCCAAGGCCTTGAGTTAATTTCCCCCTAAAAACGCCATCCCCCCTAAAACAATCAATATACCGCCAGCGCATCGAATACTATAAGAGAGCCACTTTGGTCTTTTCGTCACCCAAAATCTTAAACCCGATATCCCCAAAACACATAAGAAATCTGCACTGCTAAACATTACATTGGTAAAGACCCCCAAAATGAAGAGCTGAACTCCTACCGATATTTCCGATTCATGCGCTACAAACTGGGGAAGAAAAGCAAAATAAAACAAGGCGGCTTTCGGATTAAGAACATCGACAAACACACTATCCCAAAAGATTTTACGAGGGGAGCTTAACAAAGGGTCACCAAGCGCAGACTCAAAATGAACATGAGAGGTTATCTTTTGATAACCAAGATAGATAAGATAAATGCCCCCTATTTTCTGAATGATCTCTTGCAACAAAGGGGAGTTACTAAAAACCGTCGCGAGACCAAATGCGACAAGAATGACATGAAAGTATCCTCCAACATGCAGACCTAACACAGACAGTAACCCAATTTTTTTACCGCTAGAGACCGTCTGGGCGACACTATAAAGCATCGCTGGACCAGGCATAAAAGCGTAAAGAAGAACCACCGTAACAAAAATCAACAACTGATTACTTTCTAGCATTCTTACCCTCCTTTATTTCCTATCACACTCAAAAAACCATCACCTTGAAGGACGGCGTTTTTTTTGAGTGATTCTGTCCTAGATAAACAAAGACTTTATAATTTCATAGAAGTAACTAGATGATACCGAAGAGACAAAGGGGTTAGCTCTAAGTTAGCGGTCAAAGATTCGATGTGGTTAGGCACCCCGCAGCCCTTCGAAAACCACCTAGCTACCAAAGAATAAGCTAATGTTTTTTCTAGAATTTAAAACTAATTTACCTATAAATAATACCCATTCACTCCGCCTGAATTAAACGCCCACCCCCAACCAATTAACCACAACAAAAAGGGGGGATAAATAGAGTCATTAATAATCATTTTTTATTAAGAATTAGGAATCTATAGCTATAAATTGAAAGGATGTGATATGAATAAATTCTCAAAAGGAGTTTGGGGTTATGGACACACTTATATGCCGTTCTTTCCAATCATTTATCGACTTCTGCGACAACGAGATCGTTGAAGGCAAAAATGTTCATTGCACCTTTAAAGCCTGCAAGGACAATGACTGGCGTTGGATGAAGATCTACTTAGAAGACAAAGGAGGTAAAAATCTCACCTTCAGTTTCATATAAAACAGATAGCATTATCTAATGTGCAAAAAGCCTTACACTTCAATTCAAATTTTATTCACAAATTTATTAATAATATTCAAAATATGAGCCATTATATAAAAGCCTAGGGATTATAATCTAATCACCCTTCTCTAGGTATATGGAGAAACACTATGTTAAGAGCACAACTGGACAACGTAAAACTGCCTATAGGTAATTGCGTACTGCAAAGAGACGACTCGGGGGCTCAACTCATCCTCAGTAATCAAAAATCATTTTCAATCACTCTACCTGAAAGCTGCATATTAGAAACTCTGATCCAAAAAGAAGAATTTATTTCGACTAAAGAAGAGCTGATCATTGCTGCGTGGGGGAACCCGGATATCATCGGCCCTAACTCTTTGCCAGTCGCTATTACCAATCTTAGAAAAGTCTTAGAACTTGATAGTATCAAAATCGTAAATGTTCCAAGAAAAGGTTACAAGATCCACATTCCTGAATTTGAAACTTCGCTAGACCCACCGAAACAGATAAAGTTACCTCGTTCTAGCCAGTTTTCGTGTCCACTCAAAAGAACATCAAACAACTACTTAAGACTCTACCAATGGGCTCTTGTTGGCCTATCTTCCACAATCCTCTCTGTACTAATAATCAGCTATTTCTACTTCTGGCACGAATTTGACATCGTCAACGTCAACGTCAATAACCAATCGAGCCAAATCTGCCTAACTAAAAAGGATGAACTTCAATTCATCTTAGCCTCTCAAAAAAACTTAGCTTCTCAGTCCCAGGAAAACTATCACACTAATCCATAACTCTCGTTGCTTTAATTTTTTCAGATAAAAGAGAGGTAGCCCCTTTGCTGTCTGCAAAGGGGCACAACTTAAAGTGCAGGTTCCAATGTAGCGTTAAAGTGTCTCAAGACCTTAGGCTCATAAGTAAACTTTAAACCTGCAATTGATGAAGCACGTTTCTTCACTTCTTTAAAAGCAGCAATAATGTAATCAAGGTGAGCCTGTGTATAGGTTGCTCTAGGAATAGCTAAACGAAACAATTCAGCCGGGCAAGGCAGCTGCTTTCCTGTTTCAGGATCACACCCTAGTAATAAAGAACCGATTTCTGCACCTCGAATACCTGCCACCTTATAAAGCTCACAAGACAAAGCATGTCCAGGAAACTGTTCTGGTGAGATATGAGGTAATAATGCACCGGCATCAACAAAGGCAGCATGCCCACCCGCTTGCTGGCAACGGACCCCTAACGCTTCTAGGCCGTTCACTAAGTATTCAACTTGCTGCAAGCGTGATGCTAACCAGTCTTCTTCCATTCCATCATAAAGTCCAACAGCCAAACGTTCCATCGCCCCACCTTCGAGACCTCCATATGTTGGAAAGCCCTCCAATAACACGCATAGTGTTTTGCATTCCAACTGCACATCTAAGAAGCTATCGTCTTTGAAAGCGAGTAGCCCACCAATAGGAACCATGGCATCTTTTTTCGCTGACATAGCAAAGAGATCGGCATATTTAAACGCTTCTCTGGTGATCTCTTGAATGCTCCAATCAGAATAACCAACTTCACGCTGTTTAATAAAGTAAGCATTCTCAGCAAAGCGAGCGCAGTCCATAACAACAGGGATACCATAAGATTCCGCTAATTCATAAACAGCCTTAAGATTAGCAATGGAGACTGGCTGGCCACCTGCAGAGTTGCAAGTAATCGTACTTACTATATAAGGCACGTTTTTAGCTCCAACCTCTTCGATTCCAGCTGCGAGAGCTTTCAAATCAAAGTTACCTTTAAAGTCTGCTTTAATTTTAGTATTAAAAGCTTCAGGTGAAGGAACGTTGATCACTCGACAGTTATTGTGTTGAGTGTGCCCTTGTGTGGTATCAAAAAAGTAGTTTGAAAATGCGGCCATTTTGTCTCGCTCTAGCCCTTTATCTCGCTCAGATTTATTGATCAAAGCTGGGACATATAGCTGCTCAGCTCCCCGTCCTTGGTGTGTGGGGATGGTAAACTTATAACCAAAAATATTTTTTACCGTCTGACTAAGCGTCCTGTAGCTTCGACTGCCACTGTACGACTCATCACCTTTCAACATTGCAGATTGCATAGCCTGTGTCACTGCACCTGTACCGCTATCAGTAAGCAAATCGATAAACACATCGTCGCTCTCTAATAAAAAAGGGTTGTACCCTGCTTTCATCAGCGCCTGCTCTCGTTCTCGCTCCGTTGTTCTTTTCACTGGTTCAATAACCCTAATTCGATAAGGCTCCGGCACATAGTGTGAATCCATCGGATGTTCTTTATTATTGCTTATTGCTGACATAGGTATTTCTCCAGACATTTTTATTCTTAATGGGTACTTGGAGAAGGCATAGCTAAAGCTCTCTAGTTCAGTACACTCAATCCTTATTATTGCGGATTAAGGCGCTCTCGCTTTACCTCCTCCAACCGCACAAAAATGAACCAACAAAATGGGTTTGGATATTAATTTCAGCGTAATTTAACTATTAATAAATAAGAAAGATTAAGTGAAAAATGGAACTGGGGAGGCCAAAAGTATGGCGCTTTTCCAAGAAAGGAAATATTGAAATTTACACGCACTTTCTCAAAGGGATAGTAAAGCTAAGTCATTCATTTTTATTAATAAGAATAATTAAATAAACAATCTACTCTCGAAGTTTCACTATGGATATTTGTGATATGAGAAAGGAACTAAAAGTACCTTTTCGGTTAAATAGAGATAGCGAGTTTATTATGATTCTAGGCAATACATTAGTTGTAGGTGCAGGACCCGCCGGCATTCAAACCAGTCAGATTCTTGCTCCTTTTAGTCAGAAAATAGCTCTCATAAGCAAAAGCTCTCATCAATGGGAGAATAGAAAAAGACTAATGCGACAACACGGAAACGTTGCTAGCTGTGAAGTAAGTAAGCCACAATTAGCACCACTTGTTGGTCTTATTAGATTTGATGAACTTTATACAGATTTATCTCCCCTGCCCTCTTCATGGGACACGCTAGTTCTAGCGACCCCCGCTCACGCCTATTGTGATGTCCTAGCTTCTTTTTCTGAGCTCTGCTTGAAAAATCTAAAGCAAATTATCCTTATGTCATCCATGATTGGTGGGTGTCTTATCCTAAAAGGGATATTGAAAAAGAAAAAGGTATCTCCCAACATCATTCTTTTTTCTAGCTACTTTGCAACGTCTCATTTTTCATCTAATCCAACAACACAACACCCTCTTACAGTCACGACTAAAACCGTGAAAAAAAGAGTGTATATTTATCTCTCCGAACCCAATGATGTCTTGTTTAATGCTTTAAGGAACGCATTAGAAAAAGTGAATGTTCAAGTCGTTCTCTTTGATAACCCATTTAGTGTAGAAGGCAGAAACGCTGCAGCTTATGTACACCCAGCTTTTCTAATCAATACGTTTTCTTTAGATCATATTCTTTCAAACGAAGATGACACTAAATACATGTATAAGCTCTACCCCGAAGGCCCTATCACCATGGAGTTGATCAAAGAGTTACTGCATCATTGGAAATCAATTTCTCGCCTACTAGAACATTACTCAGCGGAACCAATCAACTTACTTCAATTGCTCAATGACGAAAATCTCCCCGTACTTGAGGCAACGATTCCAAAAGATAAAATAGACTCTTTCAATGAACTCAATGAAATAGAGCAAGAGTACCTACTCTATGTTCGATATAGCACAATACTGATAGACCCAAACCCTTTTTCAGAATCCAACACCAAAAAAAGCACTTTTGAGGTTTCTGCTAAGCCTTATCTCAAGGGAAAAATTAGAAAAGGACGACTACAACTACCTAGAACACCATTAGAAGATTTGCAGACACTTTATTGGCTTAATCATTTAGTTCAACAATCTAGCCTTGTTTCTTCTATCAGCTTTCAATCAATAGAAGTATTTGAATCTTGGGTAAAAGAAAGAAACCTGCCCACGACATTAATCCAAGCCCTAAAACAACGCGCTTCTGAATACTACGTTCATGCGACACCTTCTATCAGCCAATAAATTATCCTTAATTACTATAAGCCTAGGAGGAGTTTGCTTAGCATTTTACCGTTTTGCTTCACAAGAAGTCAGTAACGAAGGAAAAGGAGATTAAGGTGCGAATAAGAAAAGCAACTATCAACGACATATCCTCTATCAATGCTCTATGTCATGAACAACTGGCAGGTAGCCACAGTAAAATGAGCCATTACAACAGAGAACGAAACGAATACAGCTTGAATGATTACAACTTAAGCAAGCTAAGAATTATTGAATTACTTTTCACCGAATCCTTGATAAAAGAAAAAATCGAGAATAAAAACACTTATTTTTTCGTCGCTGAAACAAAAAAGAAACAGGTAGTAGGCTACCTAATCATCAGTGTTCATTCTCCAAAAAGAAAGCCAGTCATCCAACAACGAGCCCCATCTTTTTACGCTTATGTCGAACGATTCTATGTGTCATGTAAATACCACGGACAAGGTATTGAACTAGCACTACTCAATAGTTTTGATTATTGGAAAAAATACAAATCAGCACACTAATATTATCTTTCAAAATATAGAGAAAAGTTGTCAATGCTCAGGCTGAGCATTGACAACTTTTCTCGCATTTAAATCAGCCTAAATCGGTTCGTTTTCCACTCTAATCCATCAATCACACCTTCTTGGTACATGCCTCCCCAATCATAAAAGAACGGCGCAAACCCATGTCCACCGGTTAGGTGGGATAGAGCAATACACACCACCACAACCCCTGCGGAAATTGCATATTCGATAGGGTCACCGGTTCTAAATCGACCTCCAAACAGATGGAAGCGCCTATCACTGTAAGGCGAAAAAGGCACACCTGATACTGTCATCGCATCAGTCAAAATATGGCTAACGCCACCCCAAGCAAATGCCATCCCGATCCCGTGATAATCCCAAACCAAAGTAAAGGCTAGGGCAGCCAGTAACCAATGCGTAAAAACATGCGTGGGGCCTCGATGTTTAATATGTCGATTACCAAGCTTAAGTACGTATTCAAACCAATCGGGAGCAGTTGCACCTGCGACACACACAGCAACATGAGGAGGTGACATCACAGCACAAATCGCGCCTGCAATTAATGTATGATTGAGCCATTTCATCGTGATTGAGTATCGGAAGTAGGGCGGGGAAGGTAAGCGAGTTTTTGAAGGTAATGGTTCATCTGTTCAGTATATGAGGCTTCACACATCGCGACCAAAGCTAAACGGTGCTCAACAATTTTGGCTTCATGCGCCAAAACATCTCGATGAGAAGAGGCCACCTTTTCAAGCAAAGCGACTTGCTCTGATACATTCGCCACCCCTTTTTTCACTCTTAATTGCGCTCTCGCCTCCAAAGAGAGGTAAAGCCCCATTAAACGATAAGCATAGTTTCTATCAGCTAAAGACTGAGTAAAGCTTGCCACAGAGGTTGCAGTAGCAGTACGACGCTGGTATTCCCACTGGCGTTCGCGAGATTGTTCGGTTGTGGAGTAAAGCGGCATCTTACCGACAATCCCGATGTAATGCTCTGTGATCTCAGGCCAACCTTCTGAGTCATATTCATCAATGTTGGATTTCATACCCGCAACTAGGTTTAGATCGAGTTTAAATTTACTCTTTTCTGGATAGCACTTGAGAACGGTATTAAAAATCGCATCCGGATCCACTTTTGGTGCCGGCGAGAGGGCAGGGGTTGGGACGTTATAGTGGGGAGCTTGGCCTTTTAAAGTAGGAAGCTCGTAGGGCTTAATCTCTGGCGGCAACACCTCAGCCTCTTCCCAAGGCACATTAATCCCCCAATCATTGCCGTAGGCGGCACTGAACGCGCATAAACTAATCCATATAAGGAAAACATTAATCAGCACGCGTCGACCTTCTTCCAGTGCCTAACATCTGCAGACCACCGATTACAGCGCCGGCTTCCCATGCTCCGGCGACAACACACATCGCCACCATGAACCAAATCAAGGCTTTGGTCGTGTCGTAACTTACATCACTCTCTAAATTAATTCGCTGTGGAGAACGGCGCTCAACGATAGGCCGAAAAGAAGGAGGAAGCCGTCCTTCCTCGCTTGATGCCATTAACCAAACTTTGGAAGACAGTAAACATTTGCGTGCTATTTGTGCTTTCCGGCCAGTCAGCTTATGCGCATCATCGATAAAAAGTAAGGCTTGGGTGTCAAGAAGGTATTCAGCTAAGAGATCCGCCTTAAGCTGCAAGTTGAGCTTCCCCCAGGGCGTATAATCTTCTGATTGAACTTCTTTGTCTTGGTGCCATTTTGCAATGCCTTTCACCTCCACCCAACTTGATAAAGGCATCAGCCCCTCAAGTAAAATAGGTTGCGGCTTTTTCCCCCAGATTTCGTGTCGGCTATCCTTTAAGCGCATGAGCCAGCGGCTTTTACCTGAATCATGCGCTCCAGTAATTAGCTGACACTCCTTCCGGCGCAAGCTGGTTTCTTTACGATCACGACTTGGCGCAAAGCGTCTTGGTGCATCAACAATCAATGGTGTCACATAACGTGTTCCATCTCTTCGCACTCGTTTATGATCGGTTCTGAGTTTCAAAAATCGCATTCTATTCCGTCCTTACTTATCCAGAATAAGTCACCGTATTAGAAACTGAAAAAAACAAATAGCTCGTTTCGAGCTTGTTCAAAACTCAATGTAATTGACATGTTTATAAGCAAACCAAAAAGAAAGTATTGAGCGAAGAACTGCTGTAAAAACCGCGCACAGAAAAAAATTTTCATGTGAAACATAGGGGTAAACAACAAAGACAAGAGAGACAACAACAACCAAACACCCAGATACACGAATTATACGGTCATTTAATTCGTTCACATTTATGACAGGCAATAGAATTCTTATGACGGGCTGGGTGATGCAACATAAAAACGTTAACATCAACCAAAGACCATCTTTCATTTTATTGTTGGTTTTTCAGTCTCATACTTCATCAAGCGCGTATTTATACGACAGATTAATTAGGGCTGGGCATAGTCGCTTGGCTCGCCACACCATTGCAGGTCAAGACGTCACTCTTTCCCCTTTCTAAATAAGTTTGTGTACCACTTTATCAATCTTCTTATCTAGCGAATTCATCACTGAGAGCTTGTTTGTATCTAAATCCATAAACCTAGATTTAGCGTGTCCCCGTCTAGACACTATGACACTGTCACTTACTATTTCTTTTACCAAGTCTTAGAACTTAGCTCCACCCACTTATTTTATATCGCTGGCGAACACCCGCAACGATCAGGGTAGTAAGCCCCTAAAATGCAAATACACAATAGAAAATTAAACGATCAAGAAATAAATAAAAAATCAAGCGATCAGAAGTTTATAGATTAATAAAATTAAACATGTCAATTACATAAGACTTGTGATGGATATAAACTAATTTGAAGATAATAGGGTTAGAGTATTAACACCTACTTAACAGGTAACCTCAAAGCTCTCTAGAGATTTGATGTTGCTTGTTAAGTCACCGACTGAACCTGAGTGAAGTTGGTATTATTGTAAAACTAGATCCTAAAGGTTCTAGTTTCTTAGTAGCCACCTAAAAGTATAGACATTTACCGAAAATATATTGACATTTACCGATTTATTATAAACATTTACCGATAAAATATTAATATTAGACGATCTTACATATAAACATTTACCGAACTTAAGCATTAACATATCAACATTAACCGATCTGGGTGACGGGTAAGATCATAATTTAATGATAATTAATGATCTTTGGATCAGGTTGATGGAAAAACAAACAAAAACTATAGCTCATCAGTAATCCTATCTTAAGTTTGATCTTTTAGAATCAAGTAAACATTTACCGAAGTAAGTAGTTATTTACCGATATTTATACATAATTTATGTTATGAGCTATAGATATTTGCCGAAATCATATAGACATCTAGCGAAGTTGATGAGGTAAGTAAGGTTATCTGTTAAAATGATACTATCGCACTCTTAGGTAATGATCATGACGTTATCATCCAACTCTAGCCTGACAGTTATTAATGAAGAGGACCGAAAGAATCGGTTTATCTCATCGATTCTTTTCTCTAGAGCAACCATCTTTCACCCTGCATCTCGTTTAACTTCTACGATGCAGTCAAAACTGATTCAAATCGCTCAAAGTGGTGGCACTGATCCAAATCACCCACTAGAAAGTGTGAATATTAATAGTTATGGAAAGAATTTCAGAGTTGATCTGCATGTAGATTATCTACTACAGCCTCATCGCGATATCCTCGAAACTATGCTGGCCTACGCTCAAACGATTCAGTTAGATGATGCTTCTTATGAAGCCGGCGCACGTTTAACCTGGTCTCAGGTGTACCAAACCATTTCTGATGGTGAAATATCAGATACTCAACAAGATGGCTTCGACTCTTTTATTAACCGAGACGCGACCGTTTTATCAATGAGTATGTATGAATTAGCAACCCGAATGGGCATGGCGACCACTCGCGCGAACTACGATCAAATTGAACGCCGCATTACTCAATTAGCAACAGCTCACTTAGTGATAAATGAGCTTGATGAAGAGCAGAACGTAATTGGCAAAAAGCCATTAGAGTTTGTTCAAGATTACCGTTTTTATTGTGACCGAAGTAAATTTAAAACAGGCCGTAAAAACAGTAAGAACCTCACTAACCATGTGTTCTTAGTTCCAGACATGCGTCTGCTGCAGGCGATACGCGACCATGGCTATTATTACCGATTAGAACAGCACAAAATGACCAACTACAGTAAACCGTCTGTTCGTTCATTCTTAAAATACATTACCACGCATAAAGCTGAGTTCTTACACAACAAGAAGTTTGAGTGGGCACTCGATAGCTACATTCAATCTATTGCTTCGAAGGTCAGCCATAGTTTCCGTAGTGATCTCAGAAAAGATTTGCTAGCCAATGCCGTTCAAATCGAAAAAGACTTCAGCCTTCAATTTCGCGATGTGGGTAATGGCATACAGATATTCTACATTGGGGAGGGTGAATCATGATCACTCAATCTCTTGATAGCTTGATGGCTTCACCTGCTAGTCAAAACTTAAGTTTCAGCTTAAAAGGTTTACTTAAAGGACATGTAGGCATGTTAATTGCCGCGCCTAACGTTGGTAAGTCTCACCTAGCATTGTGTATTGCAATGGAACACGCTTCTTCAATGTCTTTACTCGGGATGAGCGCGGCTGATAAACCCGCAAAAACCTTATTACTGAGTTCAGAAGATAGTGCCGGTGTCATCCAGTCTCGGATGAAAGAAAAGCTGGCTAATTGCACAGCCACTATAAAGTCAGAGCTAAAAAACAATCTCCACTTTCTAACGGATATTGAACCGATAGTGATCCCACCCGATAGCTCGGTCCAAGAACAGGCAGAACATAAGCAGTATTTAGATCAACTCAAGCAAACCTTCTCGGAATTCGACTTAGTGATAGTGGATACGGTGACGGAATCAATAGGCCGTTGTGAAGAGGTAAAACACGATCGCTTAATCAAAAATGTTTTTCAGGGTCTTGCCAGTGAATCAGGCGCCAGTTTGTTGCTTGTTCACCATGTGAATAAAGATGAAATCCGCGGTAACCAAGAAATTACTATGGCCTCAGGTGCAGGTTTAACGTCGATAATGCGATTAACAAAGTGCTTATTTACGTTAAAGAGAAACAAAGAATCGTTGTCGATTAAATACCTTAAGAGCAATTACTTACCTGAAAATGAAAATCAAGAGTTCGTGGTTGAAGTGAGACAAAGCCTCACTATTAATCCACAGGTCTTCAGTTTGAAATCTAAGGCGTCTAAGCCCGCGCGCTCAGCGCAAAGTATTAAGCAGAGCCCTAAAAAAATCACGCTGCCAGGGACTATTCCAGAACAAGAAGAAATTGAAGAGCGTAAAAACCTCAGGGACGTTTTGTAAGCGACCTCTCACACTTTCAAACAGCACCGACATTCGGTGCTGTTTTTTTATCTGACTCTGTTCGCACTCTTTGTTACCCGTCCATATTTTTTCGCTCAGCTTGTCCAGTTTGGATCGCCTTTAGTTGAGGAGGAAGCATGGCGAACTACGCGTATTTAAGAGTCTCATCAGACAGCCAAGATGTGGTGACAGGTAAGAAAAAATGGCGGCAACGTAAATTAGGTGCGTTAGTGGAGGGCATGACGAGCGGAGATTGCATCGTATTTGCTGAAGTCAGTCGAATTGCGCGTTCTACTTTACAAGTGCTTGAGGTTCTCGAAGTGTGTATGGAAAAGAAGATCAATGTCTATATCGCCAAACAGAATTTGCAGCTAGATGGTTCAATGCAATCTCGCATAACCGCAACGGTGCTAGGACTTGCGGCAGAGATAGAGCGTGAGTTTATCTCGATGAGAACAAAGGAAGCGCTTGCCGCTAGAAAGAAAAATGGCATGATTCTCGGAAGACCAAAGGGCCAAGCTGAGAAGCTGAAGCTCGATGTTAAACGTGAACAAATAGAGAAGTATTTAAAGATGGGCTTGGGGATTCGTCCCACAGCCAAATTGATCGACGAAGCGCCGAGTACGCTGCGTGATTACATGAAGCGACGCGGGTTAACCCTTAAATTAGCTTAAGGGTTAAGAGAGTTGTGAAAAGTGCTTGGCAGGTGACATGTGCTTACCAAGAACGGCTGCAATCACAATGTGATTTTGCTTTTGGATGTAATAAATCACATGGTGCTTTAAAGGAAACCGGAAGTAGTTTTTTCCCAGTTCAGAAACTTCTATGCCAAGCAGCTGGTTGTTCGCCAGTAACTCCATTGATTGCTTGAGCTCTGAAAAGTAAGTCGTCCATTGTGTTTGCCCCCATCGCTCTAATGTATAGCGACGAATCTCAATGAGATCAGATTGCGCTGCAGAAGAAAGCTTGTAGTGCATCATTAATCAAATTTACCTTGGTTAAGTGCGTTCATGAAGTCGTTACCGTCGACCAGGTTATCTGATAGAGCATCGGCCTCTGCTTGTTCGAAGCGTGATTTCACCACCATCAATTTGAGTGCTTCAAGTTGTTCATATTCTTCACAAGACATCATCACCGCAACGGGTGAGCCGTTCTTATTAATTTGTACAGGTTCACGTTGAACCTTCATCAGTAAGTCACCAAATTTGGTTTTAGCTGTATTAGCAGTAAGTGATTGCATAATATTCTCCTTTTCGTTCATTATAAACGAATCGAACGATTTAACCAATTTGTATGATTCTGTGATTGAAGGTAATCTGATGTATTGTCCATAAAGGTGTAACTTTATGGACATTACATGCTGCCCCTCTCAATACTGTCCAGTTAGTCTTTTAAATATAAAGTGAACATGTACACTAAATTTAACCAATCTTAATATTCACTTTAAGGCAGTTCTCATGAAAATTGGCTATGCCCGTGTCAGTACCCAAGACCAAACACTTGATGTTCAGATTGAGCAGCTTAAGGCGATTGGCTGTGACAAAATTTACCAAGAACAAGCGAGTGGTAAATCTTCCGATCGAGAACAGCTTAACCTGTTGCTCGATTTTGCGAGGGAAGGGGACGTGATTCACGTTACCAAAGTCGACCGCATTGCCCGTAATACTATCGATGCGTTGCAAATTGCCGATCAGCTCGCAGCAAAAAAAGCCGGCTTAGTTTTTCATGATTTAGGCGACTTAGATATTAATAGCGATGTCGGTCGAGTAATTTATACCACCATTTCGGCGTTCGCAGAGATGGAAAGAAAACGAATTTTACAGCGCTGTAATGAGGGTAGGGAGCGCGCACGAGCTGAAGGGAGGCACCTCGGCCGATTTCCTGATAAGACGCTTCACCAACGCATTCAAGAGCTTGCAGAGCAGGGGATAAATAAGCATGCGATCAGCAAAGAGTTAGGGTGCAGTCGAACAACGGTTTATAAGGTGTTGGGTTGAAGTTCCTAGTGATTGCTTGGTAGCTTTTGTTTTAAAGCACTTTGAAAACAAAAGTTAAATTACGAATTTTGAGTGGTATATTTATGAAGCGTTGGGACGATATATAGGAATAGTTACGAGCAATTGGACAAGCACGTGATTCTACATGAAAAATTCTCAATAATATTTTTGCTTTTTTAGCGCGACAATCATAGATACCTTCACTGAACCATAAAACGAATTCAGTGAAGGTGAGTAATCAATAATTTATTCTTTGAATAAAGAAAACCACGGGCTTACCCGTGGATGAATGCCAATTCCAAAATTACAGCGTAAGCTGTAATTTTGGTCAACGCTTAGCGTTGTCACGGTAAGTACCACGGACATGATCTGGGGAATCTTCTTTATTTACCGTACTCTGTGATCATATAGTGGCTTTGATAAAAAGGTGACATTCTATTAGCGAAGATTTTCAAAAGGTTTTCTTTATCAGAAATGAATATAGATTGAAAGTTATTACTAAGCTTAGTTGTTAAAAGTGTTCTAAGATAGAATGAGTTACTACATCTTAGATTGGAAAGTGGTTCGCAATTTTTGAAAATTAAAATGGTTTTTTTGTCATTATATTGGATTTTTTCTATATTTTTTAAGCTTTTAAAAATCTCCAAGTCTGAAGGGAAATTAGTTAAATCCCAACAGTAAAATTCTATGTTATTTGATTTAGATAAGGAATATAGTTCTTTTAAAAAATTTTCACTTAAGACTGAGGAGTCAGCAGTTGATATCTTGTAATTTAAAGACCAAGAAAATTTTATAAATAACTCTGGACTAATATTATTCATTTTCATTAACCCATTTGGCTAGGTTACCTGTGATTTTTAAATCGTAACGCTTTAACTTATTCAAAAGATAAAAATTAGATTTTGTTTTTTGCCTTATAAATTCGTCAGTAAAACTATCCGATTCATAATATAATGTATTACAATTAAGAGTGCTTTCACCATTGGATATTTCTCTTATTATTGTTCTTTTACCTGTACCTATAATTACATTTAGAAGTTCACACTGTTTGATCTTAAGTAATGCAACCCCGTTACTTTCAGCAACTATCTCATAGAAGATATTACTAAATGTAGATGTCCAAATTAGGTTGTTATCAAAACCTAATGATTCATGCGTTTTGGTAAGAAAGTATCGTTCAAAATAAATTAAAGGTGATTTCATTGAGTAATAGACTTTATCATTAAATTTGTTGATTTTAGATATGATACCTTCAGCTAGGAAGTAATAGGAACTATCTCCAGGTATTGAATATATAGATTCCATACCATCAAGTATTAAATTTAGGTTTATAATTTCATCGTGACTGAGTTTTATCTTTAACAGATATTCGGGTGAATGCCAACGAAATAGTTTTTTAATTATTTCTTTAGATTTGTACTTGTTTATCTTTGCTTCTTCACTAATCAGTTTTGTATATTTATAGATTCTATCTTGCACGTATTTTAAGTCATGGCGAGCAATTTCACTAACATCATTTGCAATTAGAATTCTAATTAATGGGGAGTCTACTTGATTTTTTATTTCTTCAAATAAATCAATGTGGGAGTTTTTCTCATAAATGAACTTGTATAATATATAATGAGACTTTGTAAGAGGAATTCCAGCCTCCCTAGCTAATATCCTAGATTGAAGCTGTAGTTTTTTTATAATTCGAACACTTTGTTCTTTATTCATGATAGATTTCCCAATGTTAAAATTTATATTTGTCGCTATCACTTCCCGATAATTAGCTAAATATAAAATAACCATTTGGTTTACTATTCTTGAATTTACTGTTTGAGGCTCTCTATAGATTTGGCGGGAAGTCCACGTATAGCCTCAGGATACGCTACTAAACTATATGATTTTTTTTGGTATTAGTCAAAGTTCTTACTTGAAGTCATGAATAACTAAGATCGCCAAAATAAATTTTATATAAGTTAATTAATTAGGTAACGAAAAATAGCGCGACAAAATGACTGTTTTGTTGCGCTATAAATATTCAGCAAATTTTAATTATCTCTTTGATAAATAAGGCTTATTTTTGGTTCATCGCGGCTTTCCGGGGAAAGCCGCTTTTATCTTTAAGAAGAAGTAATCAGTATCTCGATAGCCATATCCCATCCGCTTGATTAACTTTATCTTGTTATTTATCCCTTCAAGCGTACAGGTATTCAGCGGGTAGCTTGCTGAAGCAGTGATCCCATGAAGGTATGGACGGAGCTTTCGAGCGAACTCTTTTAACGGTTTAATGCCACTCTCATTCACTTGCTCCCACCATACCAGCCATAAGTTTTTAGCCTGAAGTTCAGAGTCGCAACGCCACAGTTCTTTTAATTGCGCACCCAGTAAGTAGGTTGTCATCAAGTCCTGATTCATATTCAATATTTCTGTGAGGTAGTTTTCCTGTTGTGTATTTAAATTATCCTTATTTTTCAATAGCACCCAGCGCGAACGCTTGACCCATTGCCTTGCTTTTTTATCCTGTTTTAGCTTATTGGCTTGGTCGACTCTGACTCTATCCATCACTTCACGACCAAACTTAGCAACAACGTGGAACAAGTCGTAAACTATGCGAGCATTTGGGCAATGCTCTTGGACTTCAAGGTCAAAAGCCGTATTCATATCCATCGCTACTGCTTCGATATTTTTGCCGTGCTCACCTAGCTGTTCAAAGAACGGTCGAATATCCTTGCGGCTACGACCTAGTCCTATCCAGATAACCTGATGACTTTTCGCATCTGCAATGACCGTCGCGTAACGGTGCCCTTTAAAAATGGCGAACTCGTCCATGACGAGTTGCCTTAATTCACCCCATTCAACTTGCGGTACTACTTGTTGAAGCCGACGCTTATCTATCTCTTTGATTGTATGCCAATGAACGCCTGTCACTTGAGCTATATGTTTAATAGGTAGTAGAGGCAACAACTGTTCTATATAGCTTCGTAGACGGTTAGTGATACGAGCATAAGGTTCCAACCAAGATAGTCGTTCTGTTTTAATGCCGCAGTGGTTGCACTTGATGCGTCGGGTTTGAACGGACAGCTCAACGGGGGCTCCCAGCAGTGTGGCTTCCTTCACATTCCGCCATTGATACTCATGTATGGCTTGAGCTTTATTAATGACGCAGTCTGATGAGACTTTACTATATGAAAGCCTTCCCAGAATGAAGATAGAAAAGTATGATTCGACATGAAAACGGTAGTTTGTGTAGGTTTTGTTTGGCGATAAAACTCTATCACTTACTACCGTTTTTGTTTTTAGTTCCCGCTTATCCGCGATGAACCTTTTTTTTTGCATAGTTGTGTTGTGGTTTTATTGTTAAACTCCACACCGATTGTTTATCTCTAAATGAATGGCTTGCAGATTCATCTAAACAGAGTAGATTGGGCCCTTAGTTCAAATTGGACAATTATGTGTAAATTTCCACAACCACACGGCAAGCGTGCTGCAAGGAAGCCAGGCTATTGGCGGTGCAATAAAACACAAGTAACGTGTTTTATTGCGGGTATATCCTCATGCTACTGTCACGTTTTTTTGTGGGGGCAGTTTGTTGTTAGCCATGCCAACATTATTCATGCATTCATATATCTGTTACTTCTTGAGATCCTGATGAATATCTAGACATATGCAGAGGGGGCTCATTGAATTTTTATCGGCTGTCGTTCGATTTTGCACTTATCGAAGTATTGTGGAGTAACTAATAAGCTAGAGAGATTAGGGAATTCGCCGTGATTAGTCTCCCTGTCAAACTGCTTATTCACCTCTAGAAGAGTATTTTCAAAAATTCTAATTTGCTTGAGGCTGAGAGCACATTTTTTAGGATTATTGAGTCCATAACGTGCAGCATCATACATCTTATCTACAATCTCCATTGAGATAGCACAGTGTATATTTTCATGTTGATATAACTCATTTAAGTATGATTCATATTCCTGTTTAAGCTGTTTACTTTCCTCATTAATCACCAATTGTGGCAAAGTATATGTAACTTCAAAACTAAATCGGTGTATGTGACACGTATCCTCATCGATATTAAAATCATATTGATATTTGGTGTATGCATCGAAACCTGCTGAGTACAACCAACTTGGCATTGCTTGCTCAAAAGAAGCATCCACTTGCTCTAGATTTCTCCCTTTTACAATATAGATTTCATAGTGCTTGCTAAAAGGGTAAGAGTGCTTAACTACTTCTGATTTAGCAATATATGGTAGCAGGCTACAAATCAGCGCAATCTTATGAGTTTTTTTAGGTTTCATAATTTAGTCCTCATCTCGAAAGAACTATCAGCTTTTATCTTAAAGGCGGTACTGTGCAAAATAGTGGGGGAAAATTCCCCCATACCTCAAAAATCACCTTTCGGTTTCTCGACCACCTTGTCCCCGACGACTACGGTCACCGGTGCCACGACTATCGTGACCACCCGCAGCCGCTTCATTACCATCACGACGGCGCTGGCCTTTATCTCCTCGGTAACCACCACCTCCGCCGCCGCCACAACCACATCCGCGAGGAACTGCCCGGCGAGGGCCTGTGCCTCCTACTACTTTTTCAACCTTATCCAAACTCAATTTTTTCATATCTATATCCCTTTTGATTAGTTTGCTTTTTGTACATCAACATAACGAATATCACTAAAACCGTTACTCACTCAAGCAGCCAAATTTCTTTTTATTTAGAGTGGGATACCTCTATCGAAAATTAAATAAATAACTGATTATTAAGTTTAAAATCAATGCTGATTAATTTGGTTACGGTTAGATTTTTTTGGCCGTACTGGCCAACCCTCTTTGATCTCCTTCTTTTCTTTGCCCATTTGACTCTGGGCTGCAGTGTTATGGTCAAAATTCACACCTATTGGGGCTTCTCTAAATGAATGGTTCGCGTAGCTGAAGCTATGGTTTCTGCTCGGTGTGCAATGATGATGCGAGTGATATTTAGTTGCTGAACGTGTTGGTTAATAATAGCTTCATTATTAGCATCAAGGTGGCTCGTAGATTCATCTAAACAGAGGACTTTAGGCTGCTTATAAAGAGCTCGCGCGAGAAAAATACGTTGAAGTTGCCCGCCGGAAAAGCTACTTCCCATGTCTCCAACCAAAGAATAAAAGCCTAATGGTAGTCGTTGAATCTCGGCTAAAATGTTAGCGTGGCGACAACTCTCTTTTAATCTTTCTTCATCATATGGGCTATCAAACATGGTGATATTTTCGCTCAGTGTTCCTGAAAGTAGAGTGTCATTTTGCATCACACTTCCTAGGTGTGAACGATACGTTGTTTTATCTAGCTTTTGGATATCGATACCATCTAGGTAAATGGTTCCAGTCGTCGGGGAGAGTAACCCAAGAAGGAGCTTAAGTAAGGTTGTCTTGCCGCATCCAGATTCGCCGGTGATTGCGATACTTTCTCCAGGCTCTATTTCAAAACTGAGTTGGTTTAGCACCCAAGGTGCTTGGTCAAAATAACGAAAGCTGACGTTCTCAACTTTAATATGACCTTTCACTGGCAGGGGAAGTGAAGCTTGGCCTGGTGAATCTTCTTGGGTATGTAAAGTGATGTCGGAGAGCCGCTCTAAGTGCAAGGTGAGTAGTTTAAAGGACAGTATTTTGTCTATGAAGGCAAGAATGCTCGTCGTGAACTGGTTTTTGTACGCAATAAACGCCAATAACATTCCCACCGTCAGCTCCCCTTCGATCACAATCAAAGCTCCTAAATAAACGACAATAACCATCTCCAACCCAAAAATTAGGTCGTTGAGTGTCGTTTCTGCGATGTCCAGTTTCCCTAATTGAATATCGGTGTTGATCACTTCTGCATAGCGGTTTAGCCAACTGTTTTGTCGGTGTGTTTCATGGCTAAAGAGTTTAATGGTTTGTATTGCTCGAATACTTTCTAAAAAATGGGAATCTTCTTTGGCTTCCGCCACTATTGATTCTTCAGTGATGCGGCGGTTAGGAAAATAGAACAGCCACTGAACGACAAAAGAAAGCCCAACTACAGCAAGCACAACACCAGTCAGAAGGGGGCTATAAAGAAACATCATTATTAAGACAACGGATGCCATTAAGCCATCGATTAACGCTTCAACAATACCTGTTGTGAGTAGCTCCCGGATGGCGTTGATAGAGCCAAATCGAGAGACAACATCGCCTACATGGCGCTTTTCAAAATAAGCATTAGGCAGTCTGATCAGGTGATGGAATAAGTTAGCGCCCATTTGGATATTGAGTGCACTACTAAATCGCACAACGAACCAGCTACGAAAAGCGGTCACACCGGTCTTTATCAAGTTCAGTAGCGCAAAGCCCAATGCGAGAACCATCAGCAAAGGTGTGTCATGACTGAGCAGGACGTTATCAACTACCCACTGCATGTAATAAGGAGCTATTAATGCGGCGGCTTGAATGACCACTGATAACATTAATAGTGTAACTAGGGTGCGTTTTAACCCATGAATTTTCTCCCACAGTTGGTTAATTCGCATGGTCTCGCGTTTGTCTTGTTTTTTAAAGTTACTACTGGGGTGTAGTTCGAGTGCAATACCGGTAAAGCTGCGAGCAAATTCAATTGTAGATAACTGGCGCTTACCCTGAGCGGGGTCATTGATATCAACCTTTCCATTACACACTTTGGTTAGCACTACAAAATGGTTTAAGTCCCAATGAATAATGCATGGCAAAGAAAGCTGATCTAACTCTTCTACTTCACATTGTACTGCTCGTGCTGTGAGCCTTATTCGATTAGCTAATTCCATGACCTGTTTTAAATTCATGCCCTGTGTACCAATCCTTACCATGCGTCTAAGTGAGGCGACATTGATTTGGTAACCGTAGTATCCGGAAATCATCGCAACGCACGCTAATGCGCATTCTGATACTTCGGATTGCATCACCAAAGGTACGCGTTTTAGATGTGTGTAATGCAATCGATGAAGAAGGTTATGGGGGTGTCCTAACATACTCTGTGTTCTTTGGTTGTGAGAGGTGCTCATTGGGTGCCTGTTCATGCTTTTTATAGTTTGAACAACGAGTTGCTGTGCTCTTTTTTATTAATTAAATTCCACCCAACCTTATGAGTATTTACGGATAATGACATGTTATTAAAGGAGAAATTACGATTAATTATCTATAAGGGATTCGGGCATTTGATTCGTAGTATTTTTATGCCCCTAGGTTGATAAACCAATAAGAATTGAGGGTTATCAATAAATTAACTCATAAATTAATTGTGGTTCTGATGGTATTTAAGCCTTGATATAGCTAGGGCTAAACCCCTGTAGGTCTTCCGTTTACGCAAGCGCCAGTTCTGTGCCAAGTTTTATTGCTGCGTTGTACAGGCGTTATTCAGGGAGAAACATTGGTTACGTTAAGGATGAGAAATGAAGAAAGTTATGTGCCAACAAGTAGCGTCACTCTCAGAGGACATGCTTGATAAAGTTGTGGGTGGGAAGGGATACGACGGTTGTACCTCTAAACCTAAAAAGCTGCATAAAGCAGCGACGAAAAAAGGAAATACGTCAAAGGGCCGTGATTGGAGCGGGGGCTGTAATAGCCGTTCGTCTTAGGTATTGGTTTTAGGTGATTATCGTGGGGTATGTCGTTCACTTACCTCACTTTTTTCTTAAATCAGGTATTCCTTTTTATATATGGAGCACATTATGAAAACGTACTTGTTATCACTGTTTGTCGCTCAATTCCCGTTGCCTATGGCTGACAAGCCTTCTCTTGTCTCTATGTCAGATAATGCCATCATGCCTATTACTCGGCAGGCGTTGGTAGGTTGGTGGCAGTGTTGGTTTACTTTCCCGTTGATTGGTGACCGCATTCTCAACGAACATTTGAGATTGGATAAAGACGGCAGCTTCTCATCGCAAGGGACGTTTGAATACTTTTTAAGTAATCAAGACAAGCCAGCTCTCTTCTCTTTTTCAGCTCAAGGAAACTGGGACTTTTATCAGCATCAACTTCGCCTTGAGTATGCCCCTTTTGATATCGAACCCATGGGCGAGTTGAGTGAACAGTATCTAAACGACATCAAAAAAATCTACCTATCTCCATCCTATAAAGGGACGCGTCGCACTGTGTTTGATGTAGAGCTGTTACGCGAAGATTCCATGACAATTGGTGATGAATATGACAGCTGGCAGTGCGTTAGATAATAATATCCAACTTGTTTTTGAGCTTATCAATAGTTCTGAGTCCACGCTGTTTGATAAGAAAAAAGCATGTGGTTTCGTAGAGAAGTTACTGGCGCTTCAAGGGCAGGTAAATCACGAATCTGTGTCTATTTTCATTCGGTTATTGGACGAATTGCTTTTAGCTGACAAGGAACAATACCTTGCTCGAGATGTGTTACAGCGTATTAGTTGGCTCGAACCAGAAGACCTTGTGATGTTAGATAAGGTATTTTTTGTTTGGATTGGTTGTTTGGGCGAGCGCCAACTTGAATATTTTGATGTGTGGGAAGAAGTTTGCCAAGACGATACATTCATCTATTACGATAGCCGCTGTTTACTTGCTAGTGAGATTAAGGACGTTCTCTGTCGGCTACACCACTGCAGTCATGAAGATGTGGCCTTGATAAAGCACCAAAGTGACTGGTTTGAGGCGTTTGTAGCAAGTCAGGAGAAACACCTCGATGAATGGTTAATTGATCATACTCGAGTCTATGATGCCGACATCGCAACTGAGCTTGAACATAGGCTCTATCGTGTTAGGCATCGTTACTACCGGCTAACGAAACTAGTTACCTTGATAGATATTGCGTCAATTGACTCATTATTTGTATTTAGCGGCTTTGATTTAGAACCTTACTACCTGTACGAAGTACTTCTGAGAAATAATTTAGCGGCAGCGAGTGATATCGTTCGGTTGTTGGTTCTTTATCATCAAGGGGGGATGTACGTTGATTTCGACACACTCCCAAGTTTTGAGCACTGTTTTCCTAAAACAAATCGGCGCTTTCCTGAATGGGTGAGTAATAACATGGTCGATGTACTTAAAGCCGAGCTCGTCATGAATGTGTTTCGAACTCAGCAATTGACTCGTTTTGCACGGTGCCAAGGTGATCATCAGCTAGTAGAGAATATCGTAGCGACGTTTTTTGATGATGATAAAGAGCAAATCAAAAGTTTGCATGAAGATGTTGCTGCGATAACTGAAGATAAACTTTTCCACCCTTTTATTTTGCCTCCCGTTCACAAAGAGGGTTTGGCATTAACGAAAGCCAAAAATAGTGTGGGCGAGTTCAACAACAATGTGCTGATAGCGCCTAAGGGATCCAAGTTAATAAGAATTGTCTTAACGATGATGAGCAGTCGTTACCGTTATATGGAAGATAACGGCATTATATTTGATGATATTTTCAACTCTCGCGACTGTGACGTTAACAATAGAGTGATGGAGAGCGAGGAGTATTGGCTTCGTTTTTCGGACTATCGGTATGACCATTTACGATCAAGTGATAATGTAACGCTCTTTTTGTCTGGGCCTTCATTGGTATTAGAAGTACTTATATCGCTTGCTTATGAAGTTTTTGACATTGAAGGCTGCAGTCCGAACGCCGTCGCGTTCGCAATGAGCCACCCAGGCTTAAAGATGGCATTTGATCATCAAACTCAATTTACAGTAGAGCACATGCGCTCAACTTGGCTTAGAAACCAAAACCTCTTTTCTGATTAGTTCGATTTTAGTCATTGTCTAACATTCAAGCTGACTTTTTTAGTGCGGTTCGCTCATTAAAGCTTACCTTGAATCGCGTATATTGGGTCAAGTAACCATTCTAGGAGTGTGCGCGTTTCTAAAATAATATCAGCTTCAGCTAACATGCCTGTTTTCAATGGAAATTCTTCACCATAGGCGTTCATAAATTGATCTGGTAAAGAGGCTGTTACTCGATACATGGCTTGTTCTGTCTTAATGGGGAGGGCTTTGTCACTTGGCAAGATCAAAGCTTTGTCAATGCTCGTGATAGCACCAGTCATTAAGCCGAATTTCTGATAAGGAAAAGCATCAAAGCGGATATTGACGGTATCACCTTGTTGAACAAAACCAGCAGAGCGGGTAGGTAGGAGTAATTCTAACTCAAGGGGCGAGTTGGTGGGGATGATACTTAAAATCGGTGTACTTGGGGATACTTGGCTCCCTACTTTAGCCTGAATCGCTGTAACAGTGCCTTGCTTGGGCGCTTTCTGTGTAAATTCATATTCGCTGTTTAGCTCTACTTTTTGGGCCTGTAATAAAGAGATCTGTTGTTGTATCTCAAGTAGTTTTAAGTTGTGTTGTTCAGGCAGCAACTGTTGCTGGGTTTGTATTTGTGTTATCTCGACCTGAAGCGAACTCACCTCTTTATCTATTGTTTGATTCGCTTCTTGGTATTCTAATAACGCTTCTTGAGCTTCTATCAAGGCTGTTGCTGAAAGGTATCCATCTTGAGATAAGGTTTGTCGTTTTTCATAGAGTTGGGTTTGTAGGTCAAGGCGTATGGTGTTGGTTTGTTTGGCTTTGTTAATTGCGCTTAAACTTTGATTCAGGCGCTCTAACTGGTGCTGCAAAGTGAGAGTTTGCTTGTTAAACAGGGCGTCAGAAATGGTTCGCTTTTTTTCCAACATTTTCAACTGTGTGTCTATTTCTTGAATGAGAGCTGTGGTTCGCTCTTTTCCACTGGTTAAGCCTTGGCTATTTTGAATCCGTGCAATCGGCTGGCCCTCTGTGATTTCTAGTCCTTCCTCTACCCAGAGCTGATTGAGTACCCCTGAACGAGCAAAATATAAAGTGATGACGCCTTTTTGTGGGGCTAGGTATCCCTTCACTGTCTCTTTACGTGCGAACTCAAATTGCGAAAGATAGAACAAGATGAGAACAAAGAGAGCGAAAAGTGCCGCACTGATACCATACAAGGACAGTGGCTGAATTAAAACGACGCGACCTGTTAGCGTTTGTTTTTTTGCTTCAAGAACTTGTCGGCGAAATAACATAATAATTCCTTTTTCTGTTTATTCCTTGGATTAGTGCCTTAGACTGTTTAGGTCAAATTGCAAGTTTATGGATAGTTAGGGGCTCTCTCCATGCTAGAAGGAGCGGAGAAAAAACTCAGCTTATTAAACAGTAATTACGAGTGATTTTTTGGGGGAGGAACTCTCTTGATGCAAAGGAAAACCAATCGAATAATCAAGAACTAAGAAACTCAATGCCTCATCATAAATTAGCAATAATTAAATACTTCCTCCCGAATAAGCACGTTAATTTTTAACATCCAAGCAGGGAGGTTAGGTCGGAATGCAACAGATTTTAAACCGACAGGTCAGTTGTCCGTCCGCTCTCTCTTGGAACCGTGGATTTTATGATGTTTTATGTATGAGGGAGAGTTTAACAATGAAAGTATTAGCTACTGTTCATGAGATTGAGCAAGTTGTTGGAGGGAATCCTGGTCGTGGAATTGGAAGCTGGATCCGTGATTCGCTTGATAGAGCACACGCACCAGTTGCAAGAGCTCGTTATAGCGAATATCGCCAGCGAAGAGATAGCTCGGGAGATCGTGCTGCACAGGCTCGTTCTCGTTCGCGCAGCGATATGAATGACCGCCACGACAAAGGTGGCAGTAACCGTATTGGAGGCCGTTAGGTTTCGGAGTAATTTACGATGCGGTTAATGATCTTTGCTGTGGTGGTAATCTATATAGGTTATTTTTTTCCAAGTTATATTCTGCTTGATTACTACCTGCTCATTACCCGAGAGTGGGCACTTAATCCGAGTTTGGATCGAGTGCTCTACTCCGTTATCGCCTACTACTTGTTACCCGTTATCGCTTTTTCCACGTTGTTTATTAGTGCTCGGCGAGATAAGCATTGGAAGCAGTATTCAACCTCTTGGCCTAGAAACACATGTACATGGGGTGAAGGCGTATTGGTATTGCTTGGTTTGATCTCATTGAATTCTGTATCAAATTATATTCAATATATTGTTTTTGATTGGTTTTCTCCAGGCTATTGGCAGGTCCAAGCCTACAATTTCACGCCTTTGTTTTCAGCTTATGATGGTGTGATTGATTGGTTGAGTGTGTTAAGCAGCGTTATGGACGGTGTGTTTATTTCTCCCGTGATAGAAGAGCTTCTCTTTCGTTATTTGTTGTTTGTTATTTTAAGATCCGTTTTTGGGGTTACCTGCGCAGCATTACTCTCAAGCCTAATATTCGCTTCAATACATCAGTGGGCACTTTACGCCTTTATGTCAGGGATATTTTTATGCTGGGTCTTTGAGCGATATCGCCGCTTAGAAGTGGTCATTGCCATTCATGCTGGTCATAATTTGTTTATTTTACTTTATGACCTTGTTTATTACTTGATAACACAGCTTCACTTTAATCCTTGGGAGGCAGTTGACATTAGTATTATTGCGCTGCAAGCGGGTTATCTGGTGTTGTTTTTGCTCTTTATTTATTATCAGCGAAGAGAGTTTAGGGAGGAGTAATGTTAACAAGAAGAATGTTTCTTATACTTATTTACTTAAATATCGCCTTATTCTTTTTAAGCGTACTTTGGTTGTTAGTTCCATTTTTCAAACAGTATTCGTTAAGCGATTACTACGCTTACAGCGCCATTGTGGTCTTAGCTCTGAGTGCTTTGGTTGCTCAAGGTGGCCGGAGTAGTACTGAAGTGACGGACAATAAAAATAATTACCGGGCGGTTGTGTTCTTGTTAACTTTGGGCTCGATATTAATGATTAAAAGCTTCGTGTTAACTTTGATTTAGAGGCTATTATCGTCACCATCAAAATATGTAGTTTCGTGTGAATCTTTGTTATAGCGGGTACCACATACATTGCATTTTATATTCTTGTATGAATTTGAGTAACCATATCCCCCAAGCAGTAATTCACAAATTTTTCCAAGGAAGGAGGTAGATCGATCGTGCTCTATGGTATGTGGAGTGTACTTTTTGCAGTTTTGGCAAAATAGCTTCATAAAGACTCCAAAGCTTCCACTAACTTTCTCTCAAGTGAGCGAGACATTACTCGACCTCTAGAGTTGTGGCTACCAAACAAGGCAAATGCTTCACAAAAGTTTTGATTCATTATCTCTAACTTTGCTCGAAGCATATCAATATGAAAGCCGTTAGTGTCAATACTGGAACCGTGAGTGCTTGTGATATTGGCAATAATTTCTTGTATATGTTCTTTATAAGCCTCTACCTCATAGAGCAAAGTCAAAGCCTCAAAGTAATCGTTATCACTCTGGTTAAGTGTTGCTGTTTTCAGAAGAATTTTAGCCTCAGTAAGTCGTGACGAAAAAATCAGTGAGAATAGTAAATAACAGTAGCAACCTGCGATATAAGTGTCATCTTGGTTCTCATTACTCTTAACTTGCCCTAAAAAGTTAAGAGCATTTTGATAGTTACCAATTTGGCAGTCTTCTTTAATTGAAAAGTAAACCCACCTTAGATCCGTCGGGAACTCTTTAACGTTCTTTTTGTTAAGTCGTGTATTTCTTTTAAGTTTGTTTTTATTTATGATTATATCATTTTTGTACCCCGAATGTATGATATATATCTGGCTTAAACATTGTATTTTACTATTGTATGGCGTTAGTTGTTCATGAACATACCCGTAGTAATAGAAATCTGATGTCTTAAACATTCTAGGAATGGAATAGCCTTTCTCCTTTTTATCTTCAGTAACACTGACTATGTAAGGACATATGGCGTTGGTGCCTTCTGGTGCCGAAAGAATAACTTCTTTTAGATTGAACTGTTCTTTTATTATTTCATCAGCATCGATGGTAATGACCCATTCATAGCTCACTTGAGATAAAGCAAAATTTCTCGCTGAAGAAAAATCATCATCCCATTCAAAATGGTAAAGTTTTATTAATTTAGATTTGATACTTTTGATTATATTAATAGTTTCATCTTTAGAACCAGTGTCTACTACAATTATTTCGTCAACATGATTGAAGAGTGAAAGGATAGCATCTTTGATACTCTCTTCTTCATTTTTACAGATTATGTATGATGATAATTTAACCATGTCGTTAATCTTTTATTCTGGGTTTTGTCTATAGAACTAAGATAAGCACTGGCTAACTAGTCAGCGCTTTAGTAGATGTATAATATCTATACTCTCGAAAGGTATTAGCGCTGAGAGCAGCGCCTTTCCGGTCGACGTGCCGCTTTAGCCCCGGCACTATTACGATTTTCCCTGTATCTATCTAAAGCCCTAGAAAGTCCACGACTGCAACCACCACCAATCAACATCATTTCTTCTTCAGTTAATAATTTAGACATAATAATATTCCTTAGTAAAAGTTAGTCATATACCTATTAGCATGATGGGATTACCATACTAAAGCGTATCTAACCGTCAAGGATAGTATAATTTTTAATGACCATTACTAATTAATTAAATAATAAATTATATAAAATGAACTAGTATAACTGACGTTATGTGGTAGTTTCTTAAATGAAATAAATTTAATTTATAATTAATAAAACTTTGAGTGTAATATGATGAATAAAAGTCATAAGAAATTTATTATATGGGGTAGTTTGCTGAGTGTTTTTGCCATTATGATA
>NZ_JBFSUL010000048.1:0-39039 GCF_041467395.1 Vibrio sp. 10N.247.310.98
AACGCTTACCTTTCGCAAGTCCTTGCAGGGCAAGGGGCTTCGTAATCTTGCCCTGAGGTCGAGCTTAGACAATGTCGGGTCGGCCTCAAGCAGTAACTCAAGCATCTCCTGCTGTGTTAAACCTCGCTCCTTTCTGGCTTGTTCTAAGAAGTGTGCAAACGTGAGTGGCATTCTTTGTCCTCGATAATCTCTATTATGGTAAGTATTGTTCGATTGCTTATGTAATTCAATCTTCTTTTATTAGAATTTAAACTATAGCTTATCGGGCAGGTTTTTATTATAGATGTAGATAAAACGAAGGTAGGTATTACTAGCTTTACTGTTGATGGTTTTATCGAATCGGCATTTTCGGCAAATGGAATTTTCAAATGCCCAATATTTCTTTTCCAGTGTTCCGCATAATTTATTTCGTCCTGTCACCGATGAGCGTTAACAAATTTAAACGCAGGAGCGGGATTACTAATTTATGAAATATTTAATCTTTAAAGGAAAGTAAAATGTTTAACTTCAAAAAAAGCGCACTAGCATCAGTTCTTCTTATGGGTATGGCAGTAAGTGCAGGTGCTAACGCATCTTCAAATGCTACTGTTATATGGAACGGCGTTGTTCCAACAACTAGCGCATCAGATGCACTTATCATCACTGGCCTAGGAGGTGATACAACAGCGCTTAACGGTACTATCACTCCAAGCTCAGACGGTGTGTTTGAATCAGATACTATCGTACTTGAGTCTCACTTAAATGATGGTGATGCTGTTACTCCTGTTGTTGGTGCATTAGCTTCAGCTAACTGGACTCTAGTTGATGCATCAGTAGCTTTTGACGGTGTGGCAAACCCATCTCAAGCTGTTGAGATTAATGTAAATGGTGCACCAGTAGCCGTTGGTGATGTTGTTTCTGGTGAAGAAACTATTTCAACTAAAGTTAAGCAGACTGCTGTATTACCTGAATCTGAAGTAGGTGGAACTACTGTTCAAGCATCAGTAACGGTTATGGCTGACCTTGTTTAATTTGTAGAAAATTCCCGATTCAAAGGCTCGTAGTAATTACGAGCCTTATTTCTCTACGATGGTAGTCAATATGAAAAAAGTTTTAATACTATTGGCTTTCATGAGTATGAATGCCAACGCCGATTTCAAAGTGCTTTACATTACTACGAGCCTCGATGTAGGCAAACTTTATACAAATTCAATTAATTCTGTTGAATTTATTCCGGCAGTTCTGGAGTTGACGTCAAATCAAGACAAAACAAAATTTGATGATGTTAATACCACATTAAGAATTGAAACAGATATACCTTTTGAGTCTTCGGATATTCCTTATATTTCAACGTTAACAAAAAATACGTCAATTTGTACGGACTACTCTGGAGTGAGCAATGTTCAGGATGATTTCGTTACATTAACGATTGACGGGAAAAGTTTGTCAGAGGGTGAATCCGTCTCTTTTTCAAATTTCAATTTAAATGATGGCGACAATAAGTATAGTGAGCATGACATTATATTAAGTTTTCAGTCATTTAAAGATATCATCACAGCGGGCCAAGCGGAGAGGTGTAATGGTGAGATAGAGTTCAATATAGAGGTAGATATATAATGTTCAGGTTCAAACTCATAACAATGGCAATTTTAGTGTTATTGCCTGTGTATTCGTATTCAAGTTATAGTCAAAATGTTCTTGAAGGTTTTGAAGAACTGTTTGAATTGAAAGAGTCAACAGTCCGTATACGTAACTTAGATGGTTCCCTTACTTCACCGATCCCATTTTTAACGTCGTTTAACACGTTAAAATTAGACTCGAATAATAAAAAAGCGATCGCACAGGTATCTGACTATTTAAATGATAATACAGTGTCGGCTGAGTACCAGCAGAAGATCATAGATCAATTAATGGTTGGCATACAAGATCAGTCTGAGTGTTTAGGTAAGCTCGATGAGTGTGAGTTGTACCCAGAAACGTTTGAGATCGTTCATAACTATAACGATCAAGAAGTCTATCTTTTTGTATCTCCACAGGTGTTGTCATACTCGAATCTCGATGAAGAACTGGTATACCACTCGTCTCTGAGTCAACACAATGGGTTAATCAATTCATTTGATCTGTACGTGAGTGAATATCAAGATCAAGACTCAATCGTTTCTTTAAATAATGAAACGACACTGGGGCTACCTTACGGATACCTCAAAACTGATTTCAATGCCAACAACAGTGATAACGGTTCTGAATTGTATGAAGCGGCATATCATTTAGATATCGATTCTTACTCAATAAAAGCGGGTCATTTTGAATTTGAGCCAGAGGTTAACTCAACTGACTTCCTGAATAACACCGCTCGAGTTGCTCAAAACTCGCTCACGGTAGGTACCTCTAAAAAGTTGCTCGTAGGCGGACATAATAACGACAAAGTATTGAGCTTTTATGCGCCAACAAGTGGCGGTGTACAAGTTCTTCGTGATGGTCGATTGATTTTTCAAGATAACGTACCAGAAGGGCAGAACTCAATTCCTTACAGCAAGTTACCATCTGGTCGCTATGAAGCTGTACTTGAGGTGACAAGTGGTGGGCAAGTTGTTAATACCCAGACTTATCAAGTATATAACACCAAAGGTGACTCTCTGACTCAGGGGGAAGTGGATTTCGTTGCCACTGCGGGTATGTTTTCAGGAAGCCATTACGACTACACGGAACATGGCATTCAAAATATTGAAGACGATGTTTATGGCAAGGCATTAGCTAACTACCAACTCACCCGTTCGTTGCAAGTAGGCTTGGGCGGCTTGGTCACGGACAGTGGCACTATGTACACCGTTGGTGGTGCATACAATCTGATTGATTGGGATTTGAGTACTGAAGCTGTGTACAGCCAATTCGAAGACGCATCTCACTTTAATGCTAATATCGGTATCCCTTATTTAAGTCTATCTTATGAGTCTCTCGATAATGAACTTGGTGATCCAGTTGCTTCTTATATGTACGGATATGCCGATTATTCACGTCTATCGTTGAATTCTTCGTACAGCTTCCGCGGTGGACAATCTATGTATGCGGTTTACTCGCTTAATAACGACAAGCAGTTAGACAATTTAGGTAACTCGGATGAACAGGAACAGCAGTTTATTTCCGTTGGTTACAGCACGCCCACAGTTTTAGATTCGCGAGTTAATATTAACGTCGATTACTCTGAGGCGACGGACGACATATCAGTTAATTTGTTATGGAGTGTCCCGTTGTCAGACACAGTAGAAACTATCATGGGCCTGACGAGTGATAGTGATGACATTAATCAATTTAAAACAACAGTAAGACGAAATCAGTTAATTGACTCAGACTCCTTTAATACGTCGCTTGAGGTGAGTAACACCTACGATCGACAACAGGATGATATGTATCAAGATGCGTTATTGGCGACCAGTGGCACGACTAAATACGCTCGAATGAATGCCTCCGCCCATACGTCCACCAATGGCACGAGTGGTATCAATGCTGGCTTGTCTAGCACTCAAATCGTGACGACAGACGGCGTTTATATTACCGATAAAGCGGCAATGTCTTATACGCTTGTCGATATTCATCAGTCGCAGAATACAGAGCAGACGTTTGATGAAAAAGGTTACTTCTCTCTTAAAAAAGAAGGGCGAAACAACAGTAAGTTCATCGTATATAACGATGAAACAATTGTGCCTTTGGAAGACTATAGTCAATATCGTGCGAAATTTGATTCAGAGAGCGTTGATCTTTACAACTCTGGTGATAGTAACGTAACCGTGTTTACACACCCAGGTACGGTTGCTTCTATTGAGCCAAGAGTTAGTCGCGTCGTTTCGTTTGTCAGCGCCTTTAATGACATATCAGAACAGCCGATTACAGAAGTGGAGTGTCATGGAGAAGGTTGTATTGAAGTCAATGAAATGGCCGACGGTGTTTATAGAGTAACCGTATTGGAAGGCATGAACTTTGAATTGTCAGCGAAAGAAAGCCAATGCTTACTGCCTTATGAATTTACTTCAACAAATCAGATGAACTTTGGTCAAAACTATTGTTTGCCAATAGCTCAAGAAAAGCAGATAGATTTGATTGATGCAGATGAACGACTACAAGCGATGTATTTAGGTGCATACGAAAGCTCGATTGAACTGAATAAAGCGCTTAAAAAGCTCGAGTCACACGGTTATCGAATTATTCAGAAAGAAGTGGGTTCGTTTAAGGCAATTTATATAGCGCATGAATCTATAAACATGGCGGAAACAATAGCGCTTCATAAAAGAGATATCGATCAGTTAAAACTGTTGGCAAAGCGACTTTATCGCACCAACGCCATTACATACCCAGTCGCACAAGTTAATTAAGGAGTGGGAAATGAAATCCAATAAAGTTCTACTAAATTTAGTATCACTCACCGCTATATTGTTATCTATAAGTGTACAAGCTTTTACGGTAGATAAAATGGTTATTGTCTCTGATGATAAAGGGAACGGTATCGTTACGTTAACCAACGACGAGTCTCACCCAATTTTTATCCAAGCAAAGGTGGATGAAATAAATATTATTGATGGAGAACAGGTAGAAAAAAAACAATATACAAGAGACAACTTAAACGATTGGAAGGTGTCATTAACGCACCAGAAGGTAGTTTTGAACCCTGGTGAAGAGAAAGACATTGGCATACGTAGTTTATGCCACAACGCTGCATGCGATAATTCAAAAGATTTGATGTTTATGCTGTCTTTTTCTCCAAGTAAATACAGACCTGGTGAAGTAGTGAGTGGTGTGGAAATTAATTACGGATTCGCACCTGTTTATATTATTCCTACAACACAACCGAATTATTCTTACGAATTAACCAACAACGGTGATAGCCTTAGAGTCGAAAATAAAAGTAATACCATGCTCAATTTTTTTGTAGATGCATGTGTTGCTGAAAACAAAGCCCAATGCAAACAAAAATTTACGGTTGTATCGGGAAGGAATAAGACGTTCCCTTTAACCGAAACTATGCGAAATAACGAGTTGACCATTACCGTGACATCTCACGACAGAAGCTATTCAAAGAAAGAAATGGTGACGAGAGGTAAAATATAATGCCTAGACCTATCCTATATATTGTAGCGTTTATTGCATTAATGACGACAAGCATGGCTCAAGCTGCGTTTGAAGTTCGCGCGGAAGTGAAGGCTGGTGGTGTTCGTTGGGACAATGTGACACGTTACAATGGTAAAATGCTGCCAAGTACGTGGGAAACTCCTCCTATGTTGCAGGCTTCAGAAGCTTGGGCGGCCGCGACATTTTCGGGTACACCTCCAACAGAGATGACTTTAATTGGGGGAAATGGGAATACTTCACCGTCAATATCGATCGATATATCGGGCGTTCAATACAATACTACTGGAATTGAATTTGCCCAGTCAGCGAATACGGTAGGTGGTGGGTGCTCATTTGATGAAGTGTCACTACCGATTGTGACTGTTGAAGGTCCAAACTGTGTTTCGTCTGTTCGATTAATTAATAAACAAAAATCGAGCCCATTTATTTTCCTGAGACCTATTTTCGATATTAACGAAAGTGAAATAGTGTCGGCATTAAGTGGGCTACCAGAGGGGCAATATTCAGCTTCAGTGCCGGTAAATATTCGTTACTACTATGAAAATGACGGCATTATGACTTATCGCAACATCAATGAAGTGATGTTGTTTTCATTTGATTATCAGCCTGTTCAACTCGACAGTGTTTTTGTAAGTGGAGATGGTGTCATGACGCCAGTCTACGACACAATTGGCAAAAGAATAACATCGACAACGTCATTTGATATTACAGCGAACGGCTATTTTAATGACGGAATTGTTTTAACAATGCCCTTACAGTCATACGAATTGGTTAATTCAAGTAACCCTGGTGTGGTTATTCCTTACAGCATTCATTGCGATCAGTGCAGCTCTGGTAACTTAGTTGATGAAGGACAATTAATGTATCAAACAACGGCTATTTCAGAAGGAGCTGGAGTGCAAACAAGTATTAACTTTACTTTAGACTTTGATTACGATATTGAGGGCAGTTCTGCTGTTTCCGGAGATTATTTTGATGAAGTAACGATCATGTTGGAGCCTGGTATTTAAGATGAAAAAAATGAACTTAATGTCATCGATTATCGCTGTGTTCTTATCCATAAGTGTATCAGCAGAGGAGCTGCCTATCCAGATGAGTGGTGGCATGACGTTTTCTGCATTTGATGACAACATGGGACAGACTGAAGCACTTGGTTATAAGGCGGCGGTTGGATATAACATTAGTGAAAACGTACTATTTGAACTTGGCTATGCTGATTATTCTGCTTTTTCTGATTCGGAAATAGATAGTTTACGTGCGGTAATGGTTGAAACCGACTTATTGCTACCCGTCAGTGAATTTGCCTCCTTGTATGCAGGAGTCGGGGGCGCGTTTTCTAGTGACGACACCAATTTTACGGCATCGCTTGGTCTTAAATACCAATTGAGTAAAAATTGGAGCGCCGACCTTGGTTACCAAGGCGTCTTTGATTTAGCTCGTCAACAAGACGATCTATACGCATTTAATGCACTGTTGGTTTATCGTTTTTCAAGCAATGAAGCCGCAGAAGGCCTTTCAGATATTAACCCAAGGCCCAATGTTGACCAGCTTGTTGAAGAGTCGACCCAAGTATCAAGGCCGAAAACCCAATTGGCGTCTATTGTCCCAATTAAGAAGGCGCCATCGTGTCAGCAGCGTTTAGTTGAATACCGAGTGGTTCCTGGCGACTATTTGCACCGAATTGCAAGAGCATTTGATAGCTCACTTGATGAATTAGTCGAAGCAAATCCAAATCTTAATAATCGTGATTTGAATTTGATTTACCCTGAAGAGAAAATACTTTACCCGAAAGTTAGCTGTTTAGATTAAGTTGCCTTCCTTGAAACAGAAACACTGCCAATTTTTTGGCAGTGTTTCTTTGTTTGTAGCAGAGAGTATCTCGCCAATGTAAATGATATCTACACTTGTTTAGCTATCTCGCATCTTGCGTTTTTGAAATTCAAGAGTGGCCAATACCTTTAAATCCGAATGCGCGATACTGCTCACCAATCGAGCTACTCACCTTTTATCGTTTGGGCTCGCAAATATGCTAATTAATACCTCAATTATATGCATGAAGGTCAAATATAAGAGAGCGGAGTAATGATCGGACCAAATATTTTAAACATGTATGTACTCATTCTTTTCGCGCTTGGTGTTATATACGCGCTGAGCAAAATAGACGAGTAGTATCCTAAAATTTATTATTTTTAGTAGAGAGAAATATGAAAATTAAATATAATCTATTAACAGTATTCGCAATTTGTTCAGCAATGACTTCTACTGCTGCCAATGCTTTTAATGTCGACAAGATGATTGTCGTCGCGGATAAAAAGGGCAATGGTGTCGTGACACTTATTAATGATGAGTCTCACCCGATTTTTGTTAATGGAAAAGTACAAGAAATTCAGTTTATTGATGGCGACAAAATCGTTCGTAATAGTTATACAAGAAACAATCTAGATGATTGGAAAATATCTCTTACGCACCCAAGATTAGTTTTAAGACCTGGTGAAGAGAAAGACGTGGGTGTTCGTAGCTTATGTCACAACACGTCTTGCGATAACAGCAAAGATTTGATGTTTATGCTGCCATTTACTCCTAGTCGTTATAAAGAAGAGGGAGAGAAAATTCACGGTGTCGAGATAAACTATGGTTTTTCACCGGTTTATATTCTGCCTACGACAAAGCCAAGTTTTGATTATAAGATTTACAATCAGGGCGAGAATTTACGCATCGATAATAATAGTAATACGCTAATTGATGTTTATGTTAACTCATGTACAACAGAAAATAATACGCAATGCAAACAAAAGTTCACTGTTGTATCTGGTCGGGATAAAACGTTTTCTCTTGCGGAATATACGCAAAGTGAACAACTTAATGTAACCGTAACATCTTACGATAAAAAATACTCTAAAGAGATGCAACTGCCTATTCAGTAATAGGAACGCTGAAAATAGACATAATTATAGGCCTTCAATGATTAATGCTAATCAAGGACGATCAGCATTCATTACCCATGTTCAGTGCTAATTTTAGCCTACATGGCATCACTGTTATCAGCAAAGTGTAAATGCCCAATACAACATTAAATACAAATCATAAAATCAATTTTGAAATCAATAAAAAGTAAAGAGAAGTAATATGAACCTTTTAAGCAATAAGCCAGGAGGAAGCATTCCCCTGGGTTTTGTCGTCGCTACTACGCTTACCCTTTTTGGGTGTGGTGGAGAGGGCAGTGAAGGAAGTGCCGGAAGCTCAGCAAGTGTTTCCCCTAATACTCAAAGCGCGACGCTTTCCGCTCAAAATGCTACCTACTCGACTGGCTATGCTGAATCGTTCGAGGTTGACCTGTCGTCAAAGGTATTTTCATCAACGGGTGGTGGCTTTGCGCTGAGTGAAGTCGAGGTCTTGTCTAATGATGATAGCTGCCAAGTAGAAAGTATGACGGAAACAGGGTTTGTAATTCAGGCCTTTGATACCAAGGTGTGTGACTATCGATATCATGTGACTCCTAAAACATTGTCGCCAATGAGCCGTATGGCTGAAGCGCCAATGAGTGATAGTAGTAGCTCAGAAGGTTCGAGTTCTGCGGTTACGCGCATTGCGGTAAGTAGTAATCCTAGCTCAACCGAACTGGTTCCAGTAAGTGCAACAACACTGATTAATGAAGATGTGAGTGTTTTACTGAAGGACGAATTGGAGAAAGTCGGCTTTACGTTAGGTGACGAGTTTGTATTAACGGAGCTTACACTACCGTACGGTCGCTCGAGCTCAGTTCAAATAAATAGTACAGATGACCAGACTATGGATTATACCCCGCCGTCAGGTTTTACCGGCATTGACCGTGTTCTTTATACGTTAGAAGACTCGGTTAATGGCCTTGTGCTGATGGGGGTTTTAGATGTTGCGGTGGGCTACGAAGCTAACCAAGGTTTTACGATTGACGATAATATTGTATATCCAGTTGTTGTCAACGTATTGACCGATGAAGAAATCGACATCAGCGGCTTTGTTTCCTCGGACGATAGTGATGATTATCAATTGGTGTATGTTGAATCGTTTAACGCAAAAGCGGTACCTAAAGATCCACTGGACACTCAGAATAAAACGATCGTCTTTCAAGCGTCACAACCAGGTTACCACTATATTAGTTTTGCGGTTAGTGATCATAATGGAGTGTATGACATGGGTTTGATTCGTGTTGAAGTGACCGATCCTAATCAGTCATCAAAATGGGACGACATTTCTCATTTGTTGGATCTCTATATTGGACCACCCACCGCACTTGATGCAGCCGGGCAAGGCTCGCCTTATGATATAAAACTGAACGATGATGGCTACAGCCCAGCGATTGATATGGCTGGTTTTCGTTATCCGTCGGCCGTAGCATACTGCGACACCATCGGTGGTTCAGTGCCGACGTTTGATCAACTTAAGCTGATGGCCACTGATACCGATGTTCAGGCGTTACATAACTGGCCTGTTAAAGCGCAATACCTCGCTTATGATGACGGAGCAGATCTGGTTAAGTGGGTGGATCTTAAAGATGGCAGCACCCTTACAGGCGATGTCGATCCAACATCGGCTTATTATGTGACATGTGTTAAGCAAGGTTTAATTACTGTATTGCCTACCTCAAGCACGGAAGTTGTCGCGGATGGAGTTGATGTTGGTTCTGTATTTGTTGAGTTAAAACTCGGTCAAGAAGTAAGACCAGATACCCTTGTGACGGCTTCTGTCTCTAGCCCAAATGTGACATTGGACAGCGATAACGTTACCACAGACAGCTATGGTATTGCCGAGTTTCGCTTAACCAGTTTAAAAGCGGAAACCGTCACATTAACCCTTGATGTGGGTGGCATTACTCAAGACTATGAAGTTAAGTTTATTGGTGATGAAAAGACGGCTGCAGTGTCATCAGAAGCAACGATTGACACGGTACCTTATACGTCAGTGGAAGGTGGCCAGGTTACTGCGACCTTGACCGATCAAAATAGCAACCCAGTAGAAGGTTACTCAGTCATTTCAGTGGTAAGTACAGAACAGCACCCAGACACCGCAGAAATGGTTACTCCTATCCTTGAAGCGGAAACGACTCAAACCGATGAATCAGGTGAGCAAAAAGTGCGGGTAAAGTGGGATACAAACTATCAAACCCCAACAACGACCATGACCTTTGATGTGGCGTCATCTTACACCACAACAACCAATACACAGACTAATGCGATTAGCCAAGTTACCTTTCATGCCTATTTGTGTGGTGGCCAAGTTGGGGATGATGATCAACAAAACGCCGCGGGTGCCTGTGTTAAAATTGCGGAAAGCGATGGAAAGTTGTTTACCGGTACTCCAAGTGAGAGCTTTTTAAACGCTGTTGGCTATAGTGGTAATTACTACGGTAGTCATGTTGACAATATCCCTTATGGTCCTTCAGGATCGTTTGCAATTTTTAGTGTTACTGAAGCACATAGCCTTTGTGAACATTATAATACACTTGAGCTTAACGGGAGAGATGATTGGGCTTTAGCAAATATAGATGAGTTGACGAGTCTTTTTAATAACTTTGGTCACATGTACACCGCGAAGGGTTGGGCGACCGGCTACTTCTACTGGTCGTCGACGGCTAATGGTTCCGGCTACTACTACAGCGTGGGCCTCACCTATGGCGGCGTCGGCAGCAGCTACCCATCCCGTCAGTACTACGTCTCGTGCGTATCAGGTTCTTAGGGTTCAACGTTCAGAGTTTGCGGCCCGCAGGGCCGTTTTTTCTTTTTATAGAGGGTAGCGGTTTATTTTCTAAACTCAGTAAGGATTAATATGGATATTGAAACAAAACTCAAGCTTAGTCAGCAACAAGGTAAAATTATCGGCATACATGAAGGCATGTTTGTTCGTTTTTATGATCAAGCGCTGTTCGCATGGCAGCAGTGGGTGGTCACTCCCCCCTCTTTGCCTGTTTTAAAAGTGTCAGCTAAAGTGGTTAAAAAACTCGGGTCACAATGTGTTCTATCGGGCGGGTTACCTGTAAGCAGCCTTGCAAAAGTAGGGGTGTTTCCTGACGAAAAGGTATCATCAGCATTGGTTTTTATGCCGATATGTCTAATTGGGAAGAGTGGTATCTATCGCACAAAAACGACTTACCTGTACATGAACGGTCTGACTTAAATCCTAGACTAAAAATAGATAACAGCTTCGCTAAAGTTTGGATGCCACAGTGGTTAGTACACCAGCTAGACGAATGCACACCGGACACATCTAACCCAGAGGGTAGGTTGCTGTTTGATGTTATTCGTTGGACTGAACGGTAGCCTTAGTAATGTTTTTGATAAGGCGATACGCTAAAAACAGGGAACATAGCAGCGTTGCTGCGCCTAGAGAACACCTTTGTTACGGCATTGGTGAGCGGGCCCTGGTATGTTATCGGCACTTATGGCCTTATTAGAGGTAATAAAGGGGGGCAAGTCGAAAGGCAACACTCCGTATAAACAATAAGTGCAAACGTGAAGGGTTGGGCGACCAACAACAACTACTGGTCGTCGACGGCTAATGGTTCCAACTACTACAACGTGAACCTCAACTATGGCAACGTCAACAGCAACAACCCATCCAATCAGAACTACGTCTCGTGCGTATCAGGCTGACATATACTCAGTGTTGTCGCCTTATCAAAAATGACAAGAACGGAGCTTAACGCTCGTATAGTATGCATTGGCAGGAATAAAGAGCGTTTTTAACTCGCCGAAATGATTGTGATAGAGCGATTTACGTAATCTACAGTGGTTAGCATGGCTCAATAAGCCGTAATAACTATTAATAGTGCTTAGCATTGCGCGATATAAAGGGAGCCCTAATGGAGGCGTGTTGCCCGCTCTGTCCCATCGTTGCCATTGGCCACGTTCTGGTGGTGTCGCATTTGGTAAAGTCATATGTGGCATCAGGAGAGAGCGAAAATAACAGAGTCGTTGCTTGAGTGACTGAACTGTAGACTGACGTATAGTTTTATGGTGCCCATAAATACGATACCCCAAATAGTCAAAGCCATGCGTTATTTTGTCAAGGTGAACCTTTGTTGGGTGTAGTTTAAGCTTTAATTGTTCTATGAGGTAACACTTAATTTCTTGTTGCCAGCTTTGCAAGGTGCTTGAAGAGCCGGCAAGTAAAAATAGGTCATCCATATAACGAACGTAACCTTTCACTTTTAACTCGTGTTTAATAAAGTGGTCTAGGTCATTGAGGTAATAATTACCCATTAATTGGCTCGTAACGCTACCTATCGGCAGGCCTGTTCCTATTGGGCTGTGAATGAGGCGTTTATGTTTAGGAATGGCGTGCAAAAGAGACTGATCCCCGGTTCGGGTAAGAGCTTCACGTGCGGTATCGTGAGTAATAATTTGCTTGGTTACTTCAATAAGGCAACGCTGTTTAAGTGGGTTAATGGTAGCATTGGCAATAAGCTGCTCTATTTTATTGAGTAGAAGGGATTTATCTATCTGGTTAAAATAGCTGTATATGTCCAACGACATTGCCCATTGGTGCTTTGGTTGCCTCATTAATTTTTGGCTTTTTTCTATAGCCGCGTAGGTTCCTTTCCCTTTACGGTTTGCGTAAGTGTCGTCAATAAAACGCTTTTCCATTAGCGGGGTTAAATGACTACACACCCACATTTGAGCAATTCGGTCTTTGAATGAAGGGGCATAAATCTCTCTGAGTTTAGGTTCGGTAATGGCGAAGTGTTGGTAGGGCTCAGGGCTATATGAGCCGCTAAGTATGGCATCACAGAGCTCGTGGCAGTATGTTGGCATTTGCAAGGCCTGTGTAGCCTTTTGTTGGCTACGACCTGCAAGTTGAGCACTACGGAGTAACTCAGAGACAAGTTTGTGACGAATTGATGAGGGATAATTATGGGGCAACCTTTTAAACATAATCGAATATACTATGACTTACAGAAATTGTATAAGCTATATTGGAACCAACATAAGCATTTTCCCAGAGCATTTCGGTTTACCACTGGGGAACAATTGCTCAAAGAAATAACGCTAGCGATTCGCAATGTAGTACTAGCGAATCTACAAAATAAATCAACAACGGCAGGAAAAGAGTGCGCCGTAAGTTTGTTAATGGAGGTTAATGCTTCGCTAGAGACTATCTCAGCACTGCTGTTATTAGCTTGGGAAATGAAGTTCCTCTCTCACGGTGCGCTTGCTGTGCTGACCGAATGCATTGGTCATATTCAAAGGCAAGTTGTAGGTTGGCGGCGCTGGTTTTTGGACGGGAGTGTTTAAATTCACTGCAAAACACATATTTTGTCAGTTTTATTTAAACTATAACCTATCTTGTAAATGGTATTGATTTCTATCCATCCACCGAGCCTAAGAAGCTTCTTTCTTAAAGACATGATCACCATATTCAATGCATTGTCACAGACGAATGAATTGGGCCATCCCATTTTTAGTAGATGGTGTTTGGTTAAATGCTCCCCTTGATGAGTGAGTAACTCTTTTAGAACTAAAAATTCACTGAGTGTGAGCTGGATGGGTTTTATCGTTGGGTGGTCGGCTAGCGAAATTCTTAGCGACCCTTTATGTAAGATTAAGTGCATAAACAAACAGCCAGTTTAATTATCATACCCGTATTATTTATTTGCTGCGATTACATGCAAGGTCAGGTTGAATATTAATCTGGCTATTATGCCTACTTAATGGGTTTTCCTTTCATATTACACATCAAACGAAACCATTTTATTTGCTGTTTTTGTATTAGTTATTTCAGTTTGTTTAAGTTCAACCTTACAACGTTCGCTTTGTGAGTTGAACGCGACTTGATTGCTAATAGGGTTTGAAGCGCAGTCAGAAGTCGGTACTTTCCCTGTCCAACGCACAGTGACATTTGCGGCCGCCGACTGAAAAGAGATAAGAGTTGCTAATACTGCTGTTGAAATAAAGATTAATGAACGCATATTTAGGCACCTTTTATTAGTGTTGTGTTGATATGCCTAGTTTGGTAGCGATAGGGCAGGTTGTAAAATAAATAGTTATAAATTCAGTTGCATTAAAACTTGAATGGTAATTTGTAGCAGAGGGAATAGTAGGAAACCAAAATAAAGGCTGGCAGTGAAAATTAAAACGGAGTGGGCGATCAAATGAAAGGGGAGGCTAATTTAAAGACGTTAAACTTGAGTGAAATCACTTAAGGACAGCGGGTTAGCCTAATGAGCCGTAGCTAGGAATAGCCACGGCATCAAATTGACCGCATTTGGATTTAACAAGAATCTAAGCTTCGTTAAAACAATATAGGCTAACAATAACTTTGAGCTTGGGTGCGCAATGCATTTTTTAGGTTCGTCGGCAGTTGTGAACGGTGTATACCCTGGATTGCACCCTCTAACGACCAAACTAACTCGATGGTTGGTTTATGGTGGGTATGCTGTTGGATAGCCTCTACAGCACCAATCGTGCCCAGGTTTTTGAGTTTCTCAATGGAGTTTATACCCGCTTTCTCAAGAAGTTGCTCAGTTGAGAATCGCATGTTGGGTAAGTCTTTGAGCCTTTCGGGAGCAGAAATATAACTGCTTCGTGATCTCTTTATTTGCTCTAGTGCGATTTCTGCTTCACATAGAGTCAAAGAATACTTGCTCCAAGGGTTTGCTGGCAACTTGTAATAATCCGCATTCTGACTTACTCCAAGTACGCTCGCATTCACCTTGGGGTAGCCCTTGTTAATAAAGTAGCCTTCTTGTGCCGGTGTTCCTCTGAGGTACAGCTCCCCACTTTTATGTAGAACGAGCAAAACGTGATCTACATAGAAGGCCGTTACGCCAAATATTTGTTTTATAGACACTCGACCTAATTGTTCCAAGCGTCTAAAAGTATGTCTGAAAAGTTGAGCCATTATTTTCACTCGATAATCATAAAAAGTGTGATCTATTGTCCAAATGTAGCCAGCAGTGAATATGGCATAAGCCAAGTTAAAAAACAGACAATGCCATTAGGCATGCCGGTTATTTAAATTCTCGATCTGCCATATCAGTTTTGTAACAGACGGTCAAAATTAAGGGGGGTCACGAAGGCGGGAGAAATTGGTATGTATAGCATCGACACAAATGTATTTTTAATGGCGACGGGTTGTAACTTTCAATCGGATATTGGCGTTCGATTTCGTCAGATTGCTATTAGAAGTTTGCACAAGGTTAATGATGATATTCTTCAAGGAGGTGAGTCCAATCGAGCGCTCGCCCATAAAGTGAAAGGCATTGCGTTATCTTGCGGGGCTACAGAGGTTGCAAGAATTTGTCTTAAATTGGAGCACTACGACGCGGTAATCAATGAAAGTGCAGGAAAAAAGATTTTGATGGATGTGTCTAACGCCATGATTCAACTTTTTGACGCTTAAGTTGGAGGATATGAACGTGTCTTTTAAAAATAAAATCATTTTCACCAACGCAACAATACTGGTTCTATTTGTGGTGTTGCTTACGTACTCCGCTATCGAAATCGTTCAGGTTTCTTCACAAAACCAATTTGAAGAGATAAAGGAGAGCATTACGGGAAATAACAAAAAGCTTCTACTTACCTTTGTGAAAGCTCAAAGTGTAACCCTTGATAAAGAGGTCGAGCTGATCACTGAGGAAGTGGATCATGTGGCGATTGATTTTGCTCATGATTTTGTTAATGAATCGAAAAACGAGGCACTTCGTAATAAACAGCTGGCTTATATCAATACTAAGCTTAAGCCCTTTATCAAAAAGGTGCTTTTTATTGACACTGAACGCAACCAAGAAGTCTCTATCACCGAAAATGGTATTGTAAGCCGCTCTATTTCTGTCGATTTTAGTCGCATGATCCACTACAAGAATTTCTATATAGGGAAAGAAGTTAAAGTGGGGCACGTCACTAAGTTTGCCATTTATATCCGTCCAGAGCACTGGGATAACGCGTTACTCAAATTTGATTTAGATTTAGAGTATTTTTCTCGTTCACTGACTTTTGAAAATATGATCGATGAATTCCAATACCGTTATTTCTTAGTAGACGACAGCGGCAAGCTTATCGCGTCGAATCTACAACAGAATGTCGACCAATTGATGTCTGAAAGTGTTTTTGATGAACAAATTCAAAAGAGTGTCGGAAGCCATATCATGTCACATTACTTGGGTAGTTTTGTGGTAAGTGGCGAAAAAGGTGTTTTCAATGTCACTTTTGTTCAGAACCGTCAAACCGGTTGGAGGTTGATTTTAGTCACGCCAGAGCATGTGATTCGTTCCAGTTATGCGACCACCAAAGAGCTGGTTTTATCTGGTGATAACTCGTTGATCAAACGCCTGTTCTTTGCTTATATCCTTTTGCTTGGTCTGTTTTTAGCTATTAACTCAATCGCGGTGAATAAGATGCTGATACCTATTTCTAAATTGATCGCACAAGCTAAATATCTAAAGCAGCGTGATTTTAATAAATCCAGACATACTGTTTATAGTAATGGAGACGAAATTGAACAGCTTTCAAAGGCTTATTCTGAGGCTGGGATCCAGATTCAAAATTTGATTGAAGGGCTTGAATATGAAGTTGAAGAGCGAACGAAGCAGTACGAGATAGCAGCGCAAGAGGCGAGTGAGGCCAATAAACAGAAATCGGTGCTGCTTTCAAATGTGTCCCATGAGGTTCGCACGCCACTGACCGCGATTATTGGTTATACACATATGCTAAGCCATAGCAAAAACTTTGACGAATATCGCCATCAGCTGAACGGTATTTCGAGTGCGAGCAATACTATTTTAGGCATTGTGAATGACCTATTGGATTTTGAAAGAGTAAAAGCAGCAAGCTATTCATTAAACCCTAAATGCCTGTCAGTAATGAGTTTGATGCGCGAAATTGAAAATACGTTTTTTCCGCTTAGCGAGTCTAAACAATTGTCGCTTGATATTATATGCAATGTCGATGCTTCGACAACATTGATGATTGATGAGCTTCGTATTAAGCAAGCAATCAATAATATAGTTTCGAACGCATTGAAGTTTACAAACAAGGGAGGGGTGACAATAGAAGTTTCAACCGACGATAGAGCATTCAATATCTCCGTAAGCGATACTGGAGTCGGTATTCCCCAAGATAAATTGGATGCGGTGTTTAACGGCTTTGAACAGGTTAATCAAGAAGACCAACAGTTTGGTTTTGGCTTGGGCTTGGCGATAACTAAAACCATCGTAGAGTTAATGAAGGGTTCGTTGCGTGTTGAGAGTGTGCTCGGCACCGGTAGTACTTTTGTTATCTCACTCCCAGCTCAAGAAATTATGAATGTTCTTGAGTGTTCTAACGGTGTTGCTGAACAGGTATATAACGTTAGAGAGCGCTTAGACTGCACAAGTAAAAAAGCCTTGATCGTTGATGATGTTGAGTTCAACCGAGAAATTCTAGAGTTCCACTTAAACGAGCTAGGTTGTGAATGCATGACCGCGAATGATGGTTTGGAGGCTTTAGCACTCGCTTCTGAACATGACTTTGATGTTGTACTGACGGATATTTCAATGCCGGTTATGGATGGCATTGAGCTTGCTTCTGAGTTGGAAAAGCGTAAGCCATCGTTACCTATAATTGCCGTTACGGCACGAGCTACCATTCAAGAAGAGGCTCGAATGGACCAATACTTTTCGTGTTATCTAACCAAACCGCTCAACCCGAGCGATCTAAAGCTAAAGCTTCATTGCGCTTTATCAGGTGGTACTTGCTAACTTAGTTAAATACTCCTACCTATAACCTGAGGGTAAGCCATCTTCGGATCTTCATGTATTATTTTCATCTGTTTTTCTGAGAGTTATGGGCATTGTCATCAAGATAATGCCCAAACTGTTATGAAAATAACTATCATCCAATAAGTGTTGAGAGTAGCTGGGCATTTTCAAATTATTCAATCACAGCTTGCCCTTAGCTTTTGTTCGTATCTAATTAAAAATAAGCTAAATCACAATAACGAATAAGAAAATAAAGCTATGTTTGGAAATATTATACGTACGTTTCGTGTTAATAATGGTTTGTCTCAAACTAATTTTGTTGATGCGATTCAAAGAAGTAACTCTAACTTTAACAACCTGGACGTTGTGACACTAAGCCGTTGGGAAAGAGGAGTAACAACTCCCCACTTAAAACGTCAAAACGAGTTACTGGACCTTATTGGAGTCAACATATTTGATGTTTGGGAGGCAAACGACTCACAAACAGTTCTCACAGGGTTAACGAATAAATTTAATAATAACGGTTATATTGATATGAACATGCACGTCCAAACAGAAGTTACGGTGATTAACTCAAATAATTCATTCCTTCTTGGGAAGATTACCAAGTTAATTGATGTCATCTTTGAATATGAGGATAACGTTATGCTCAGTAATTTAGAAGATTTAGGTCTGAGTAGAAAGGTAATTATTGAAAAAATAATAAATCAATATTCTGGAGAGTTAACGCTCGTCACGGTTAATGGGCAATTAATCGGACACTTATTAAGTGCTAACTATAATCTTGCAGCAGATTTTTTGGAGCAAGTCTTAGTATCTAAAGAAGATAGAGCACATTTAGTTGTTACTTTTAACTGCACTCATTATTCGTCATTTACAGACACAATGGGCAGAGAGGCGTACAAGTATCTACAAAGCTTAAATCCAGATAAAGAGTTTTATATACTACTGAAAAGCAAAAGGATTTTTGATCTGTTTTTTTCATTGGGCTGCGAGTATCGAAGTGTAAGAAGTAACGATAGATCAATGAAGGTCATGAACTTGGATTCAAAGAAAATGAAATCACAACGCACTTGGATGGATATTATTGCAAACTATAAAGGTGAAGAGAATGAATAACACAGTATTGATTGTTGACGATGTTGAACTATCGAGAGAGGTCATTAAAAATGCGGTCTCTTTATCTAATAAAAAAACATCTGTACAGTTTGCAGAAAATGCGTTCGATGCAATGAGCAAAATGCAAAACGCATCATTTGATTTGGTGATTATGGACATCATGATGCCCAATGGCGATGGATTTGAACTCTTGAGTATGATGTCGCAACAAAATGTTGAGTCTAAAATAATCATTATTTCAGGTTTGGATAAATCCATTGTTAGCTCGGTGAGTATGCTTGGAAAGCTCTATGAGTTAAATGTTGTCGCTTCACTAGAAAAGCCTATTTGGGCTAACCAAATAAGTGAGTTGGTTGATAAAGCACTTGAAGTTGAAACCATAACCAAAAGCGAGCTTGGCTTTGGTAACCGTGCAACAATCATCGATGACGATTTTCCCATCAATCTGGTTTATCAGCCGCAAGTTGTTTCGGATATAAATGTTATTTCGGGGTTTGAATTGTTGTCACGATGGTCTGATGAAAACGGGACCTTACTTCCACCGAGCTATTTTTTGCCAGTAATTGAAGAGCTAGGAAAGCAAAAGGTTTTTACCAATATCGTGATAAATAAATTCATTCAGGATTATCATCTCCACTTCAGTGAACTTGATAAATCGTTGAGGTTCTCAATTAATATCGATCCTAATTTACTGACTGATGAATCTGTTGTCGATAATCTACTCGAGATCTATAAGCAAGGTATTGAGCATACTATCGTTGTAGAGCTGACTGAAAAGGGGCTTTCAGGCAATATTGAAAAAGAATTGTTGGCAAATATTTTACGGCTAAGGTTGAATGGTTTTGAGATTTCTATAGATGACTTTGGGATGGAAGCATCGAATATTGAACGTATTGTCAAACTGCCTATTAGTGAGATAAAAATAGATAAAACCATTACATGGGGACTTTGCCATAACATTGATTACATGCAAAAAATCGATGAAGTTAAGAAGCTCGTTTCGGTAAAAAACGCACGTATTATCTATGAGGGTGTTGAAAATAAAGACACCTGTGCATTTCTGGAAGCTCTAGGCGGCTTTAACCAACAAGGTTTTCTTCATGGGGTTCCATCACTACCTGAAATTGTAGTTGAGATGCTCGCAGAGCAAAAGGAGCTAGATTACGTCGCTTCTGAATATACTTCTAATCATTAACAACGTATTAGGGTAACGAGCCAAAGCCAACTCAATGGGCTTTGGCTCTTTTTATTACTTACCACACACCGAACAATTAGGCATCTTCATTAAATTCATTTCACGCCAGCTGTGAGACATGGCATCGAGAATCAAAAGCTTGCCTTGCTTTGGTTGTCCAAACCCGGCAATAACCTTGATAGCTTCCAAAGCCTGAGCCGCGCCAACCATGCCAACAACAGGTGCCATCACACCGGCTTCAACACAGCTTAGAGCAGCGTTGCCGAATAGAGCGCTCAAGCACTGGTAGCAAGGTGCATTTTCATCTTGATAAGTGAATACGCTAATCTGACCTTCCATGCGAATCGCAGCGCCCGATACTAGAGGCGTTTTTGATGCGTAACATAAGCGGTTCAACTGATTGCGCGTTTCGACGTTGTCACTGGCATCAAGAACAAGCGAGTGTGCTTCAATTAACTTGCCAAGTGCCTCGTCATCAAGCCTGTGTTCGACAGTTTCAATCGTCAGATGCGGGTTCAATACCTGCAAAGATTCAGCGGCAGAATCGACCTTCTTCTTACCAATATCAGTATCGGTGTGAAGTACTTGTCGCTGCAAATTTGAAAGCTCGACAACATCGTCGTCGATCAGCATTAGCTTACCAATGCCCGCAGTCGCAAGGTATTGAGCAGAGGCACAGCCTAAACCACCCGCACCTAACACTAAGATTGAACTCTGTTTCAGCGCTTCTTGACCTTCAAAATCAAACTGTTTGAGAATGATCTGGCGATTGTAACGAAGCATCTCTGCGTCAGACAGTATTTCCATCAGCAAGCCTCGTTAGTAAAGCGTGGAGTTAAACAGTTGAATCTGAACCGTTTCACCGACTTCAACACGGCCACGTTCGCGCTCTAGTACCACAAAGCAGTTTGCTAAGCTCATTGAGCGGAAAGCGCCAGAGCTTTGGTTACCTGTTGTTTCTACTACAAACTTACCGTTTTCAATCGAGTAAATACCACGTTGATAATCAGTACGGCCTGGGCCTTTTTTGAATGCAGATTTAGTGATCGCAGGAATCGATTCTGGTGCTGTCCACGCAGTGTGACCGGCAAGTTTAGCCAGCATAGGTTGAACTAACACATACATAGTCATCATTGCAGACACTGGGTTACCCGGTAGGCCACAGAACCAAGCGTTATCCAACTCACCAAATGCGAACGGTTTACCTGGTTTGATAGCTAGCTTCCAGAAGCCGATTTGGCCGAGTTCTTCCAAAATATCTTTGGTGTAATCCGCTTCACCCACACTCACACCGCCAGAAGTCACAACAACATCCGCGAGTTCTTGAGCTTTCTCGAAGGTTTCTTTAAGCGTTGCAGGGCAATCAGGGATGATGCCTAGGTCAATCGCTTCACAACCAAACGCTTCAATCAGCGGTTTGATACCGTAGCGGTTGCTGTCGTAGATCTGACCATCTTCAAGAGGCTGACCTAATGGCTTGAGCTCATCGCCAGTAGAGAAGAAAGCGACTTTAGGTTTGTGTGCCACAGTTACATGACTCACACCGAGCGAAGCAATCATTGGAATGTCACGAGGTGTTAAACGTTCGCCACGGCTAAGAACGATATCGCCTTGCTTGATGTCGTCACCGGTAGGGCGAATGTTATTGTTCAGCTTGATGTCGTCTTGCTGAATCTCAATGCCAGCGTCAGTTTCAGCAGTGTTTTCTTGCATGATTACGACGTCACAACCTTCCGGGATCTTTGCGCCAGTCATAATGCGAATACAGGTGTTTGCTGGCCATTCACCTTCAAAAGGTTGACCTGCAAAGGACTTGCCCGCTAAAGGCAGCACTTTACTGTTCTCTAGGTCTGCTAAGCGCAGTGCATAGCCGTCCATTGCTGAGTTATCAAAAGGAGGTACGAAAATAGGGGATAGAATATCTTCAGCAAGTACGTAACCCAATGCTTCTGCCAATGGCAGTGATAAGGTCGTTCGAATAGGTTGAATTGGCGATAGCAGCTTATCTAGTGCTTCTTCAATTGGCATCAAGCCCGGAGCGTCGCAACAGCCCATAATTGAAATCCTTTGATCGTTATTGTTTTGGTTTTGTGGTTGGCAATGGTGGTTAAATAATGATCAGAACACCTGGTTCGCCAACGAAATTCTAGCCACTCTAGCACAGTTTAAGCCCCGTAAATAATGACCTCCCTTAAAATATGGGTGTATTTATTCAAAATTCCGAGTATCCTTGTTTGCCATCCAGAAGGGGTAATAAAAGAGGAAGTTCAATGTCAGGTCTTAGCGAATCAGCGAAGTTGGTTAAAGATGCGCTAGCAAGCCGTGGTTTAGAGACACCAATGAGTCCAAACCAGGTTAGCCGAGAAGAGAAAAAGGAACGAATCGAACACCATATGCGTGAGATTCTCACTCTCCTTGAACTTGATCTTACGGACGATAGTCTGGAAGAAACACCGCAACGTATTGCTAAAATGTACGTGGATGAAATTTTCTCTGGTTTGGATTACGCCAATTTCCCTAAAATTACGGTAATCGAAAACAAGATGGGCGTTCGTGAGATGGTACGAGTAAAAGACATTACCGTGACCAGTACTTGTGAGCACCACTTAGTGACGATTGATGGTAAGACTGCGGTCGCTTATATCCCTCGTGGGAAAATCATCGGCCTTTCAAAGATTAACCGTATTGTTCGATTCTTTGCTCAGCGCCCACAAGTTCAAGAACGTATGACGCAGCAGATCCTTGTTGCACTGCAAACGCTACTCGAAACTGATGACGTTGCTGTCACCATGGATGCGGTTCACTACTGCGTGAAATCACGCGGTGTAATGGACGCGACTAGCGAAACGACAACAACAGCTCTGGGCGGTATCTTCAGATCAAACCCAGCAACGCGCCACGAATTCTTACACGGCCTGCGTTAATACTTTTCGTTATTGGATGCACGTGATTTAGCCTTTGTAAATTGAAGTTCGTTGAAAATATTCTAAGCCTCGCTTTATGCGGGGCTTTTTTACGCCTGCAATGAAGTCAACTGTAATGGCTGAGAATGCTGTTATTCCCTAAAGTGAAGAATGAGCGACTTATTCACTTTCGCCATTCCCTAAAGTGAGGAATGAACGTAATAGGGAATCTGTTGCGGCCAAGCAGAAAAAGCACGCTCTATATCTTAACGTTTGTTGAAAGCATATAGAGCGTAACTAGAATCAGTCGCTGGTGGGAGTGCTTAAGAAAGGTTAAACAAACGCTTTAAGTGGTGAACAATACCTGATGGCTTGTTCTCGGCTTGATAGATGTTCAAACCATCGTAAAAACTGGCCATGAACTCTACGCGAATCTCATCATCACTGCTTCTCGATATACGAGACAATAGCGTAGCGGCTACAGCTGCGTGATCATTGGCTAGGCTGTAATCCATTCCTAGTCGTCCTTGAATGAACAACCACAAATGCGTGACTAGTTTTAACTGTTGAGCGTTAGAGTTTTGAAACTTGTCACTGTGCTCAGTGCCCACAGTATTATCGAATACATTTTGCATCGTCTCATTCGCTTCTTTATAGCTTTCAAAGCGATAGCTTGCATCGATATGTACCTTGGTTAACAGGCCAAGCAACGTCTGACGTGCAGAGTTGTCAGGCTTGTTCTCGCAAGCGTGTTTGAACAGAGCGTGGTTTTCATCAATAAATGACGACAGCTCTTTCTCGTAGCCTGTCGAGAGCGCTTTGACTGAACCTAAACCTGCTTCTTTTAAACACTGGTGAAGCTTGGTTCTAGCTTGTTGTTTAGCTTTGATTTCTTGCTGCGCGTCGGCTTGTTGCTTGGCTTCTTCTAGCTGGCTAGCTGCTGTTTGCGAATTATTCGGGGTTGGACGCTCAGTCATTACTCTGTAGCTCTTCCCACGTTACTTCTGCCGATTGAGTATCGCTGTTAATGAAAGCAGAGTTACCCGTCAGCATGACTGAAAGATCCATCGTACGTTGTGTCATGGCTGCTAGCTGCTCAATACCATCGTTGTCTAGACGAACGATCTGAGCTTTTAGGTAGCCGAATTTACCTTTGTTCTGCTCCCACCAAACGTTTGATTTAGTGTTGAAGCTGAATACGCGTACTGATTTAGATAGGCGAGTTGCCTTCTTAACACGCTCTGGATCGGGTTCGCCCACATCGACCCATTCTAGGATTTGATCGTCTAACGACTTCTGCCATAAATCGGGTTCTTCAATGCTAGACAATCCTTTAGTGAACTCAAGTTCAGGAGATGCATTGATACAGAAAGCCATGATTCGAGCCATCATTCGCTGTTCTGTTTCAGAAGGGTGTTGTGCAACCGTTAGATTGAAAGAGTCGTAATAGTCGCGATTCATATCGGTTAAAGAGATACGAAACTTGTAGATTGTCGGTTTAAGAGCCATTGAGAGGGTGTCTTAGGTAGAAATAGTGAAGGGGAATATTACCTTAAATCTCTGAATAGCGGGTAAAAAAATAGCCAGCAGAGGCTGGCTATTTTTAGAAAGCTTTAAAATACTAAATTAAAGTACTTTGATGCTGTCAGCTTGTGGGCCTTTTTGACCTTGAGATACTACGAACTCAACTTTTTGGCCTTCAGCAAGAGTTTTGAAACCGTCGCCAGTGATAGCAGAGAAGTGTGCGAATACGTCTGGGCCGTTTTCTTGTTGAATGAAGCCGAAGCCTTTAGTTTCGTTGAACCATTTTACTGTACCAGTAACTGTGTTAGACATGATGATATCCTAAAATTAAATTTTTATTTTGAGCCAATTGTGGCACTGATAGCGCGGAAAAGTTTATTGCTATTGCGTACAACACAACGGGGTTACTAGTAATCCAACGAAATGTTTATATACAAAGAACTTTCTTTCTAGCCGGGAACGAGTCTAAATCAAATCAGGGGATAGTCAATCGAATACATAGGGAAAGGTTGCAGAAACTTGGGGGTAGTCAAACTTTGCATTCCTTAAATATCATGGAGTTACAGTTGTATGGTGATTTGTTGTAGTTTTTGTGAAAAAGGTGGTCGAAATTGATGACGAATTTGGAGTAAATGCACTGTTTTAGCGCATTCATTTTTGCAAATTTAAAGCCGCTAACTGGGCGTTGAGCCCACTTTTAACGGCTTATATTTATAAATGTCGTTGTAAGGTAAGTGCCTTTACTTGAACGAGGTCTCGGCTACTTTTTCAAGCGGTACAGGTTGCCATTATCAGTGCTGAAGAAGATGTCTCCGTTTGGTGAAGTTTCGATGTCTCTTATCCTTTCGCCCAAGTCCTCTAAAATGCGTTCTTCCTCGATTGCCTCACCTTGTTCATTGACTGTCACAATATTGATGTGAGTAAGTTTTAGTGCGCCAGCCAGCAGTTTGCCTTTCAGCTCTGGGTATTTGTCTCCTTGGTAAACAAGCAAACTGCCCGGAGCGATTGAAGGAACATAGACTTTTTTTGGCGCTTCAATACCATCTTTGGTTTCCGATTCGCCAACGCTGATAGGGCCCCAATACTCTTTTCCGTGTGAGGTGACAGGCCACCCATAGTTGGCACCCGCTTTTATTAGGTTAATTTCATCACCACCGCGAGGGCCGTGTTCAATCGACCAAAGCTTTTGAGTCGGGAAATCGTAATACAGACCTTGTGGATTACGATGGCCAAAGCTCCAAATTTCATTGAGCACTTTGTTGTTATCCGTGAATGGGTTATCGCTTGGTGTGCTTCCATCGGCATTCAGTCGTAATATTGATCCGGCGTGAGTCATGGTGTCTTGGCCGTTGTCTCGATCACCACGGTCGCCGATTGAAAAATACAGGTGGCTATCATCAAAGGTGATACGGCTACCAAAGTGACGTCCGGTGTCCGTTCTAGATTTAGATACAAACACATCTGTCCAATTGGTGACTTCATTATTGCTGTAATTAGCAAAAGCCAGTGTCGTTACGCCTTCACCATCGACGTCTTTACTGTAAGTGACGTAGAACTTTCCGTTTTCAAAAGGGGAGAGTGCGATATCCAATAATCCACCTTGGCCTTTCGCCCATACATTGGGCAGCCTGAACAGTGTGTTTTGATTGCCTGTTTTTAAATCGACATGTTTAATGACGCCTGATTTTTCTGTGACTAACATGGACTTATCGTTGACATAAGCCAGTCCCCAAGGGATCACGAGTCCGTCGGTGATCTTCTCTGCCTGCCATGCAAAGGCTGACGTTATAGGACCAGAGGCAAGCAGCGCCAAAGCACATGAAAAAATACGGTGATGAGTGTTCATTGAAATCCCTTGATTATGAGCATCTAGTGTTAGTCTAGCGCTTGTGACCGATTGGCGGAAAGCCGAGGTTGCTGAAAAGTGACTATTCACATATTTAGTTGAACGCCTATTGTATGATTATACAAGCTCACGTATGTTTACTGTGCCTTTCTCTATTTGATCCCGTCGGAGCATTATGAACAACTCACCAGCAGCATTTTCGCTATTTTCTCAGTTTTTATGTTGTGAGTTAGATACGCACGATTTTTCTTCGAACGGACCTATTAAACGATGAGTCGTGGATTTGATTTTAAATCGATCTTACTTGCGTGCTTGGTCATCAGTATCGGCCAGCTCAGTATGGGCTTGGTGTTTCCTTCTTTGCCTTGGATCGCAAAAGATTTTGATGTCTCGCTAGAGCAAGCCCAGCTTTTGGTGAGTGTGTATTTATTAGGCTTTGGCCCTTCCCAGTTTATTTATGGCCCTATTTCCGATGCTTTGGGACGCAAGAAGGTACTGCTAAGCGGTTTGTTGATTGCCATGCTTGGGTTATTGATGATCATCTTCTTCAGCCATTCGTTTACTAGCATGGTGATGGGGCGATTCCTGCAAGGCTTAGGAACCGGTTGTTGCGCGGTACTTGCTCGTGCTTCTACGCGAGACAGATTCAGTGGGGCAGACTTGCCTTTGGCGATGTCTTACATTGCTATGGTTGCGTCTATAACACCTTTGATCGCGCCCGTTATCGGTGGATTCATTAACTTCCATTTTGGCTGGAGCATGGTGTTTATCTCGCTACTTGGCTATGTCTCATTAGCTTGGGTGGTGTTAGCGTTCAAATTTAAGGAAACCGTCACTCAGGTTTCGGCGATCCCTTCGCCTAAGAGAATGGTTTCTCAATATAAAGAGCTACTCACTTCTCGTTATTTTATGAGCTTTGCGTGTATCGGTTGGCTTAACTTTAGCTTGATGATCACCACTGTGTCGGTGATGCCATTTATCATGCAAAACCAGATTGGTATGACGTCAGATGAATACGCGATGTGGGCGGTGATTCCAGCATTAGGCATGCTTGGCGGAACAGGCTTATGTAACCGTATTCGCCCTATGCTGGGTAACAAGAAAACTCTGTTATGCACACCTGTATTGCACGTTGCTGCGGCCTTGTGGCTGTTCTTCTGTCCACTCGAACCTTTGTATCTCATGCTTGGCCAGTTCTTGATGATCCTTGGTAATGGTATTGCGTTACCTTGTGCTCAGGCGTTAGTGATGTTGCCTTATAAGAAGAACGCTGGCGCGGCGGCTGCGATGTCTGGTGGCGGGCAGATGGTGGTGTCTTCAATGGTGAGTATGGGCCTGGTTCAGTTAGGGTTAGGGGAAGCGTGGCATTTATCGCTCGTTATCATGCTGTTCACATTGATTACCCTGTTTAACATTTTGCGTGGTTTCAGTAGCCAAGAAGCGAGAGAGTCTCAGCTCAGTTAGTTGCTTAGGTAATTAGCTAGCTGCCTGGCTAGTAGGAACGAGAAGGCCATTGAAATGATGAATTTCAATGGCCTTTTTAATGTTCAGCGCTTTGGTTTAAGTTACCAGAATATATGCTATTTTCTGACTGCTTAGGGCAAGTGGTAGTGTTCCGAGCGCAGCTTGCGGCAGGGACGTTAGTTTCCATTATTGCTGGCAGCTACTTTATCTTCTTGCTACTGAAATCTCGAAGAACATAGGTTTTGCTCATGACCGAAAGCCATTGCTAATCAAAGCTACTGGCAATCAAAGCCATTGGCGATAAAAGCTACGGATGAAAAGCAGTGAATGGAGCGATCCATCACTGCTTTTTTGTTGATGTCGTTTGTGTAAAGGGAAAGACGTTAAGCAACACAGGTCTCGCTTCTTAATGTGCAAGTTTGGCATATGTTAATAAAATGTATAACCTAAAGGTCTGACCACTGATAAGGTAGCCACCATGCCAAACCTCGATCGTATTACTTGTTCTATCGATGAAAACCAAATTGCGACGGTTGTGTTGAATCGACCCGATAAGCTCAATGCTATTGATATGGCAATGTTTCAAGGCGTGAATAACATGGTGACTCAGCTGAAAAAGAACACCGAGATTCGTGCCGTAATAGTAAAAGGTGAGGGTTCTGATTTTTGTTCAGGGCTTGATGTTAAGTCCCTATTAACCAGTAAATCTGGGGCGATGAAGCTCTTGTTTAAATGGCTACCGACATTGCCTAACGCTGCACAACGCTTTTCATTGGGTTGGCGAGATATTCCATGCCCTGTCATTTTTGCGATTCATGGTCGTTGTTGGGGAGGCGGCCTGCAATTGGTCAGTGGGGGTGATTTTAGAATTGCTAGCCCGGATGCGAACTTCTCTATATTGGAAGCAAAGTGGGGTCTGATTCCAGACATGGGAGGCGCTATCGCTTTTAGAGAGCTGATGCGTAAAGATCACACCCTTGAAATGGCGATGACGGCCAAAGTGATCGACTGTGAAACCGCTAAAGAATATGGGTTGGTGACCAAGATTGCCGAAGATCCTTACGCTGAAGCCTATGCGTTGGCACTTGAGTGTGCGAATCGGTCGCCAGATGTCGTCGCTGCTAACAAGAAGCTCTACAACAAGACTTGGTGGTCAAGCCCGGGCATGGCTGTATTCTGCGAAACTTGGTATCAGATAAAGGTTGGGTTAGGTAAGAACAGGGCGATTGCTGCTCAACGTGAAATTCATCGAGACAAACCACGCCCTTACGTCGCCAGAAAGTTTAAATAGCGCTTGTACAGGAATAATGGATATTCCCTTTGTTTATTGAGCTTTGCGGTAACCTTAGAGCAATTTAATGTCTAAGGCTAAATGAGCGCTCTGATGAACAAAACTTTTACTTACTCTCTAGCTGCCACTGCAATTTTTACGAGCTTAAATGCATTCGCAAGTGGCCTGTTTTTGCAAGAAGCTGTCGTTGCCAACGCTGGTACTACTGGCGCTGGTGATGGTGTTTACACTCGATCTGCAGCGGCGATGTGGACAAACCCTGCCACTATGTCTCACATGGGCGAAAGCAAAACGACCATCAACACCATGGCATTCGATCTTGAAATGAAGTATCAAGATAACGGTGGTAATCCAGATGGTAAAGCTCATTCCGTAATGCCGTCATTTGGTGCCTTCCACGCTCATCAAGTCACAGACAAATTACACCTTGGTATCGCGCTTGGCGCTGTTGGCGGCTCTAGCCTTGATTACGGCAGTGATTGGGCGGGTGCTGCACTTCTAGAAGATATCACTCTTACTGCAATGCAAGTGAACCCATCACTGAGTTATAAGCTGAATGACCAATGGTCAGTAGGCGCGGGTGTGCAATTCAGTTGGGCTGCATTCCAACAAACAACGTCAATGCTTACTGCGAAGCAAGATACTGACTGGGCATACGGCTATAACCTTGGCGTAATGTACACACCGACAGATAAACTTAAGCTGGGCGCAAGTTACCGTTCTAAGCTAGAGCATGAGTTTAACAATGATGTAAATGGCGTTATTAACCAAGGCGTATTGAATTCATTATCAACTGATATTGCTTTACCTGAAATCATCGATGTCAGTGCGAGCTATGCTTTGAACTCTCAACTTGACCTGCTTGCTAGTATTCAGTTCCACCGTTGGAGTGAATGGGATACAACCGTTCTTGATTTTGGAATAGCAGGAAGTCCAATTAATGGTGTTCCGATTGAGCGTGACTGGGATGACGTTTGGAAATTTGCGGTAGGTGCGGATTATCAATTGAATTCAGACTGGCGTTTGAAAGCTGGCTTCTCTTACGAAACTTCTCCGCAAGACGATCCGTCAATGCAATGGGTTGACCTTCCTGTGGGTGAACAGTACCGCTACTCAGTTGGCGCATCTACCTACTGGGACGACATCTTAATTGATGTGTTCTATGAATACGCTGATTTGGGTTCAGTTGAGATGGATCGATATGGTCGATTTGGTCAAGTTAATCTGTTGAATGGTTCGTTCGATGGCCGTATCCACTTTGTTGGTGTTAGCGCGACCTTCTAATGACATTACGTAATCTACTAATCATTACTTTAGTGTCTTTATTTTCAACGGGTGCTTTTGCTGAAGAGAAGCACCCTGATGATCCGACTAAAATCGTAACCAAAGCTGGCGTTGCTTATAACGAAGATCTGCAGTTCTCTGGGTCTATTGGGCTTGATGAAGCACGAATGATCAATGCTCGTGTTAACGCAGATGGCGAAGAATGGCGAATAGGCGGCTCATGGCTGTTGCCTATGGGTATTGTTAACTTCAACTTTAGCCGTTCTGAATATGACAACGATGCTTATAAGAACAACTACAGTATTGGCACATTTATACCACTGAGCTATTTCGATATTGAGCCGTTCGGTTGGCAAATCTTCCCTATGGCTGGTTACAGCTATAATGACGGCGAAGTAGCGGTTTTCGATGATGATAATGTTGGTTCTGACTATGTATTGATGTCGAGCTCAACACACGGTGGCTACATTGGTGCGTTTGGTTTAAAAACGATTACTGATGAATGGTCTATCATGGGCTTCGGTGGCGGTTCAATGGGGTCTGATGATTATTCAGGGTATTGGGCAGGCGTCGGTGCTAGCTACAAGTTGAGTGACGCTCAATCATTCAACTTCTTCACTATTTTTGCTGAGGACGATTTCGGTGAAAATAACAGTGTTGGCGCGTCTTACACCTATGAGTTCAAATAACTGTTAGCAGGCAGAAATTCGCAGGTGGACACCTCTCGTAAGAACCATTGACTTAGTCCAGATTAAATTGAACAAAGTCGCTTATTAAAACTTAGCGACTTTCTTTTGTTACCATTTCTCCAATCTTTTTTATCTCTTTTGGATGCTTTCTATATCTTTCTCACATGAGAGTGCCGCTCTCTTAATCTAGATTAAGTTTTCGCTGCCTTATTCTCTGTAGTATCCGCCTGAATCAGTGCCCATGCTTAATGGGTAACTTGCGTAACACGATTTTGAGAGGAAGACACTTGAGCACTTTGTTTACAGAAACCCACATTGGCAAGATGACACTAAAGAACCGCTTCATGAGAAGTGCAACGTGGGAAAATATGGCCACCGAAGATGGGCATATGACAGATAAACTGTACGCTATCTACGAAGAGTTGGCTCAAGGCGAAGTCGGCCTGATCGTGACGGGTTACGCGAACATCGTTGAAGAAGAAAAACCGAATGCGGGCATGATGGGGATGTATAACGACTCATTCATTGAAGAGTACAAAAAGCTGACTCAACTTGTTCATGACAACGACTCTAAAATCGTGATGCAACTGGCTTATGGTGGCACCAAAACCACTCATGATCTTGGCGAGCGAGTGATCTACGCACCAAGTGAGGTTCCAGAAAAAGGAACTCAAACTCTAGGCAAAGCGATGACCAAAGACGAGATCGACTACATTGTTGATGCCTTTGCTCAAGCGTCATTAAGAGCACAGAAGTCAGGTTTTGATGGCGTTGAAATTCATGCCGCTCACACTTACCTGATTAACCAATTTCTAAGCCCTTATTACAACCAACGTGAAGATGAATACGGCGGTAGCTTAGAAAACCGCATGAGATTTTTGTTAGAGATCTATACTGCGACGCGCAAGCTGGTGGGTGATGATTTCCCTATCTTAGTTAAGCTCACAGCTTCGGAGTTTTTTGAAGGTGGTGTCACCTTCGATGAAACACGTATTGTCTGTAAAAAGCTTGAACAAGTGGGCGTGGATGGCATTGTCGTGTCAGGTAATATTCATGGTAAAGCAGACACTATGATTGGCGAGTCGCACGATGGTTTTACCATTCAAGCTGAAGGCTACTTCCATGAGTATGGTCACGCGATCAGCCAAGACGTTAATATCCCAGTGATCACGGTTGGTGGATTGACGGATTTCGATGCCATTGAAGCCATCGCAAACAACACGGGCATTGAGTACTTCGCGCTTTCAAGACCGCTGCTTTCTGAACCCCATTTAGTTAAGCGTTGGAAGGAAGGGGATAGAAGCCCTGTTGAATGCGAACGATGCTCTAAATGTCGTACTAAGCGCGGTAACTTTTGTGTGGTGAATAAAGACAGAAAAGCACAGCTTGCTCGAATGTAGTCGCTGAACCCAGCTCCAAGCGTGAGCCGAAATTTATAGCGAGTCTAAGTTTGAGCCTGTGTAATCGCGCAGGCTCTTGTTCATGCCGTATTCCACGAAACGATATTTGAAACCTTATTAATCACATCTTCCTGTCAAATTGGTGCGACTAAACAGATACACTACGCCTGTAAATTATCCAACCAAGTTATCGATAAAAACTGAGCAAACTTTGAAACTACTTCCTCTTCTTAAGCAACCTCGAATCCACTGACGCCTCTTTAGTTTTAGCGACATTGCTATGATTTAAGCGTGATACTCACTATTAATCCCAGTGAACCCTGTGTTTATAGGGCGTTAGTTTGTGTACCTTGGATTCGCACAGTCGAACATTTTGATCGTTAACGAATAAAACTAAATAGATCATTCAGAGGTAAAAATGCAAAAGAAGCATTGGTCCAAATTCGAGTTGCTGCATGAAGTCGTAACCAACCCCAATATTCATGTAAAAGGTCAACACAGTTATTACAGCGATTGCTGGGATAATGGTTTTGAACAATCGGTAGTGCGCTATTTACACGGCGACGAAGTCAGCCGCCAGTGGGAGCCTCGATGGGAAATCGACGAACTCTATATCGGTGATTATGTCTGTATTGGCGCAGAGGTCGTGATTTTAATGGGTGGCAACCATACACACAGAGTTGATTGGTTTTCACTGTATCCATTTATGGATGTCATCGACGACGCCTACATTGGCAAAGGCGATACTCACATTGAAGATGGGGTTTGGTTAGGCATGAGAGCGATGGTGATGCCCGGTGTGACGATTGGCGAAGGCGCTGTAGTCGCAGCGAATAGTGTGGTGACTAAAGACGTCGCTCCATACAGCATTGTCGGTGGTTCTCCAGCTAAAGTCGTCAAATACCGCTTTGATGAGTCCGTTATTGACGAACTCATGTCATTCAAAATATACGAGTGGCCCTCAGATAAATTTGAAGCGCTGAAACCGTATTTATGTAACTCAGACTTTTCAAAGCTAAAGCAGGCGATAACGGATTACGACAATTGTTTGTAAGGAGCATTTGTAAGGTGCGTTTTTAAGGTACGGGTATAGCCACAGATTTGTGTAGAAAGATCTGTGTCATATTTATATTGAAAAACACGTTAAATCAGTCCGTTACCTTGCAATACTCAACATGGTGTACCAATCTTATTTCATAAGCATGGATAAGGATTGTGTATGCCCGCAAGTTCAATGAAAAACAAAGGGGTGGTAGGAAAAGTCCTACTGCCTTCTTTACTCATAAATCTTCTCTCTCTCGCCGTTCCGTTAACGGTTTTGCAAATTTACGATCGTATTTTACCTAACCAAAGTTACGGTACTGCCACTTTGTTGTTGGCGGGTGCAGCGTTGGCTGTTGCCATGGAAGCATTGATCCGGTTTGTGCGTACTTGGCTTTTGTCAGCCGCGGCCAGCAATACCGAGAAAGCGACCTATCAAACTTTGGTTGAAAGAGTAACAACGGCTTCATCAGGCCATCTCCGCCACATTGGTGTTGGCGGCGTGGAAGAGGGGCTTGGTTCTGTATCCAAAGTCAAAGATTGGTATTCCGGTGGTGTGATTGCAGGCTTTATTGATTTGCCTTTTGCCTTGATCTTCTTGGGCTTGGTGGCTTACATCGGCGGTGAGCTGGTGGCGATACCTTTGGCAGTTTGGCTGATTACTCTCGGAATCGTTTGGTTATCTTCTATTCGCGTTAAAAGCTTAAGTGAAGAAGCTTCCCAAGATGAGCAGGAGCGAAAAGCGTTCTTGATTTTACTGAGCCAAACCATTCAAGGAATCAAACGTCAGGCTGTTGAGTCTCGAATCTTCAATCAGTTTAAATCCCTCAATAACGTTCGCTCTCAGTCTAAAGCGAGAGAAGAAGAACAGAACGCCTTTGCCCAAGAATGTATTCAGCTTGCCGCATTAGCCACGTCAGTTTTACTCGTAATTACGGGGAGCTTGTGGGTGTTGGATGGTCAGTTAACTACTGGTGGCTTGGCGGCATGTTCTATCTTATCTGGCAGAGCGGTTGCGCCTTTGAGTGCTCTGGTTGGGGTTAGAATCAAGCTTAATTCAATACACAGTGCCAATCAGGCAATAGAAAAATTGAGTGACTTATCATTATCGGAATCTTCAGATTCTGAGCAAGTTGAGAACCACTTATCTGACTTTGAGACGTTGGAAATCAAGCAAGCGACCGTTGAAAGATATGGTGAACTCTCTCATGCAGATGTCACACTGAATAAAGGTGAGTTGGTTTTGTTAGAGAGTGAGGATCGCCACACCAACAGTCATTTATTGTCGTCGATTGCAGGTATTGATGATCTAAAAGCGGGTGAGTGCTTCATTAACGGAGCTGCAGTTTCAATCGCATCCGTAACCAATATTGCTGCCTACTGTGGCGTTAAAGGGCAGTTGGTGTCGGGTACTATTCTCGACAACTTGTGCGGGTTTGACCCTGAGAAAACGCAAAGCGCCAGTGACTATGCAAAGCGTTTGGGTTTAACCAAAGAGATTACTCGATTACCCGATGGACTAGAGACACAAATTGGCCATACGAGTGCTTCTTTGTTGAGTATGGGTAACGTGAAAATGCTCAATATCGCGGCTCAATTGGCAAGTGATAAACCCATAATCATGTTGGAAAGGCCGGATTCTTCACTTGATTTAGACGCCCTTGGGAATCTAGCTAAGGTGTTGGAAGAAGAAGTAACGGCAGGACGCACGATACTGATGGTGAGCTACCATTCGAAGCTTCGCGAATTTGCTAATCGAATCATTACAGTGGAAAGTCGAGCTATTACGGTCGACAGCGAGAGCAATCAGGAGGCCGTCGTATGAATCGTTTAGATATTGGTAACCCTTCAGGTACGAACAACCGTGCAGATACCAGCGGTCGACAAGAGGTGATGAATCATTTAGAAACCGAGAGCCTTTCCGTTCTTAAGCAGTTGGAAGTTAATGCTAATATCCAGTTGTTCGCACATCAATGGGTCGATGAAAATGGCATTGAATCAATCGACGATATGTTTGCCTTGTTCGACAGGCTTGCACTGCCTTATCGCTTGGTTGCCAACCTAGATGAAGTTGGTGAACATAAATTGGTCTTACTGGTACTTGGTGAACATGAGCTGGTCTCTGGTCATTTGGAATCCAAGCAATTTGTTGCCTTTAATGCCAATAACGACATCACCGATGTCCCTCAGTTTTGTATTGTTATCGAAGGGCCACCATTAGAGAAGGCCTCTCCTGATTGGGTTGGTGAAAGGTTACATGCGTTTCGCCCCATCATTCCTAAATTGTTATTGGTCAGCTTTATCACTAACTTATTTGCGCTTGCTGTTCCCTTCATCACGATGTCGATTTATGACCATGTGATTGGTGGTGATGCAGGGCATGAGTTGCAAGGTATCGCCATTGGCGCGGCGTTGTTGTTTGTGATGATGGGTTGGTTGAGAACATTACGTAGCCGAGTGTTTGCTTCAGTTTCCAACCGAGTCAGCCGCGAGATTTCTCAATCCCTCGTGCAGCGTCTGCTTCGTAATAGCTATGCTCAAAATCAGCAAACAGCTTCTTCTAGTCAGCAAAACCAAGTGATGTTGTCAGAGCGTATTTCAGGTGTGCTATCGGGGCCATTAGGAAATGCGTTATTTGACCTACCATTCATTCTAATTTTTGTACTAGCGATAGGAGTTTTAGGCGGATGGTTGGTACTGGTTCCAGTCGTCTCTTTAATCCTTTATTACTTGCTAGCAAAACGCTCGATACGCTCTAGCAGCAAGCGCTCGATGCAATCGACAGTCGCAGGTACGAATCGTCAAAACATGACTAATGAGCTGTCATCTAAGCTTGCCTTTATTCGCAGTGCTGGATTCTCAGAGCACTGGATTCAACGTTTCAAAAAAGCCAATCTTCTTGCTTCAACAGTGACCTTTAATCAATCGGTTCTCCAGAGTCGGTACACCTCGATTTACTATTTCATTGGTGTGGGCTCGACACTCGCCGTGATGGGGTTAGGCATAGGACTTATTTTTGAACAAGTGATGACGCCCGGTGGTTTGATTGCTTCAATGATGTTGATATCTAAGGTGACGGGTCCTGCTCAGGTGTTGGCAAACAGCGCGATGCGTTTTAATAGCTTTAATCAATCCAAGCTGCAAGTGAACCGTATTTTGTCTCAGCCGTCTGAGCGTGAATTCAGTTACCAGCATCACCCGTTACCCGTGGTAGCGCCTAACTTGAAATTAGACCAAGTGACGCTGCGCTATCCCAAACAGAGTCGCCCCGCTTTGAATGGTGTGAGTTTTGATATTGAAGCCGGTGAAGTTGTCGCGATTACCGGCCCTTCTGGGAGCGGTAAATCAACATTAATTGAAGTGCTGTCTGGCTTGCAGCCTATCCAAAATGGCATGGTCGAGCTTGAAGGCGTTAACCTCGTTCAATACGACCCGCAGCTTTATCGCCACTGGTGTTTCATTCGAGCCGCATATCCTGATTTGCTTACGCTGAGTATTCGAGAGTGGCTAAACGACGGTCACAAAGTCGAAGATAAGAAAATGATATCTGCAATTGAAATGGTGGGCGGAAAGCGTTGGTTCGAGACATTATCAGGTGGGCTCGATACTTCCATCAGCAGTATTCAGCCGGACAGCCTTTTTGACATGTTGTCTGGCAGCGTCGCGCAGATCCTCATTGACGCGAAAGCGCTGGTTTATGACTACCCAATGTTCTTAATGGATAACCCTGTGCCTGATGCTCACCCAAATGCTAAACGTATATTTGGTGAGTTTGTGCAGTCGAAAAAAGGAAAAGCAACGGTGATCTACACGTCCCACGATCCGGATTTAATCAAGCTTGCCGATAAAGTGGTGGTATTAAATGAAGGTGCAGTGGTTTATGCCGGTCCATTAGAGCCGGAGCAGTCTTCGAAGCAGGAACAGCCTTCAGAGCCTCAAGCTTCTCAAGAACCGCAGTTATCTGAGCAACCGTTATCTCAAGAGCTACAGCCGTCAACTCAAGAGGCGTCTGCTCAACAAAATGCAGCCCAACAAGAACAATCAAAGTCTAAGCAAGGAGTCGCTAATGACTAAACAATCTATCGAGAAGGGCAAGCGCTACGGTGAACTTGTTGAATCACAAAATACGGCTCGTACATTGGCGCTGGCCACATGGTCGGTTGCCTTATGTGTTATTGCTTTTGCCACTTGGTCTGTCGTCACTCAAGTTGATGAAATCGCCAAAGCCAAAGGTGCTGTGATTCCAGAAGGCGAGAAGCAAGTATTACAAAGCGCGATTGGCGGGAAGTTAAAGCAAATTCTCGTTAAAGAAGGGCAGTTGGTTGAGAAAGGCCAGCCGCTTGTTGAGTTTGATGCCACTTTTCAGCGTACCGCCCTTGAAGAGCTAAAGTCCCAACAAGTGACGCTTCTAGCCAGTGTGGAACGTATGAATGCGCTGCTTGAGCAACGTGAGCCTAACCTTGCTGAGTTTGAGGTCGATTACCCAGAGATCGTCAGCCAGCAAAAAGCGCAGCTGAACGCGCAAAAAGCCCTCTACTTCCAAAAGCGTGTGGTGCTTGAGAAAGAGAGCGAGCAAATTGCAGAGCAGCTTCGTAGCGTAGAAAAGGCCTTGCCGAGTTATGAGAAAGAGTTAAATGCGACTAAGCAAGAGTTGAACATACTGGATAAGGGTTATAAAGCGGGTAACATTTCACGTTTACGTGTGCTTGAAATGCGACAAAAATTGGCCAGTATCGAACAGAAAATCGAAGAAGCTCGTGGTAAGAAGTCGGTATTGATTAGACAAGCTGACAGTAATGACCAAAAAATCATACAGCTTCTGGCGGAAGCGAAAGCTAAAGTGAGCGATGATCGTTCTAAAGCCGTATCTGACTTATCAGCATTGAATGCTAGAGTTCGTTCAAGCCAAGCTAAATTGACGAACACTATGTTAGTGTCACCGCTACAAGGCTTGGTGCAAAGCATACCAAGCACGCAGGATGGTGGTGTTATTCAGCCGGGTGGCACGGTAGTTGAAATTGTGCCTGTCGGAGGGAACGCTGACTTCAAAGCACGTTTGTCCCCAAGAGATATTGGTTTTGTGAGTGTTGGGCAGCCCACTCGAGTCAAGATTGATGCGTTTGATTACAGCCGCTTTGGGGCTTTAAAAGGGGCGGTAGAGAGTATTTCACCGACCACAAGTCAAAGCGAACGTGGCGAGATCTATTATGAAGTTGTAGTGTCGGTTGATACGCCTTACTTCCGTGATAACCCTGAAAGCTTTTCCATACTGCCGGGTATGACGGGTGAAGTAGACATCACAACTGGCGAGAAGTCGGTGTTCCAATACTTATGGAAACCGATTTATACCAATGTTAGCGTGGCGTTTGGAGAGAGGTAAAGTCCTCCACTCTGGCTTGCATAAAAAAGGAGCACATGCCGTTAATGCCGATCAGTTAAAGCCAAAGCGATCGGTTGAAGGATCCTTCAGAGCT
>NZ_JBFSUL010000049.1:0-38534 GCF_041467395.1 Vibrio sp. 10N.247.310.98
CCATATCACTTACTACCGTTTTTGTTTTTAGTTCCCGCTAATCCGCGATGAACCTAAAAAAAGGCTTAGCGCAATGCTAAACCTTAGTTTTTACAAGGAATTAGTTTTCCGAGGGTTGGTCTTGCAAGAGACGAATCTTACAAGACACTCAATCCCCTATTCGTCATCAAGCGGAACCAGCTTGGTATTACCACCGTGTGCTTTCTCACGCTTACGTTGCACGAATGCGTAGAAGCCAGGGATTAGGAACGTACCCGCCAGTAACACACATAACAGGCCGCCGATCAGTGAAATACCCAAAGAGTTCTGACTCACGTGACCTGCGCCCGCAGCAAAGATAAGCGGGAAGATACCTAAGATGAACGACCAAGACGTCATGTTCACAGCACGGAAACGTAAAGTACCGCCCTTCACCGCCGCATCTTCAATCGGTGCGTCTTTCTCTTCACGCTCTACCTTTGCGAATTCCACAATCAAGATTGCGTTCTTCGCGGCCAAGGCTATCAAGAGAACCAAACCTATTTGTGCATAAAGGTTCAGCGGAGTGCCCGTTAGATTCAATGCCAAGAAGGAGCCTAAGGTTGCGACAGGTACCACGAGGATAATCGCAATCGGAATTGTCCAACTCTCGTATTGAGCCACCATAAACAGGTAGATGAAGATCAGAGCCAGTGCGAAAGCAAAGATCGCTTGGTTACCTGCTAGTACTTCTTGGTAAGCCATGCCTGTCCATTCGTACTGATACCCCTGAGGCAATACTTCTGCAGCTACGCGTTCCATTGCCGCAATCGCATCACCACTTGAGTAACCTTCTGCAGGTTGACCTTGAATCACGGCACTGCGGTACATGTTGTAACGCCATGCTACATCTGGTTCAAAGATCTGGTCGTAAGTCACCAATGTGCTTAACGGGATCATCTCGCCATTAGACGAACGAACGTGGAATCGTTGTAGGTCGTCCATGCTGCTACGGTGTTCACTGTCAGCTTGCATGGTTACGCGGAAGTTCTTACCAAACATGGTGAAGTCGTTCACGTACAACGAACCAAGGTTACCTTGTAGTGTTTGGAAAATTTCCGACAACGGAATACCTAATTGCTGCGCTTTCTCACGGTCAATATCGACATAGTAGTGAGGTACGTTCGCACGGAAAGTACTGAATGTGTGTGAAATCTCAGGCTGTTTGCTCGCCTCAGCTATCACGTCATTCATCACCATCGCTAGATCAGTTCGGCTACGACCTAATGTATCTTCAAGAACGAATTCAAAACCAGACGCTGCACCCATACCCGGTACTGCTGGAGGCCCCATCGCAAACACGACAGCTTGAGGAAGTTCAGTCGCAGCACGACCATTAATACGCTGTGAGATAGCCTGAGCAGAGTGTTGACCATCCAGTGCATTACGCATGTCCCAATCGTGAAGCTTGATGAACATTGACGCACCATTCGACGCAGAAGCGCCCGTCATAAATGCGTAGCCGTTAACCAGTGTTACGCCATCAACACCCGGCTCTTGTTCAACCATTTCAAGCAGCTGCTTAGTCACTTCTTCGGTTCGAGACAAGGATGCCGCGTCAGGAAGCTGAACGTTAACCAGCAAAATGCCTTTATCTTCTTGAGGTACAAACGCCGTAGACGTTGTCTTCGCAAAATAAGTCACAGCCGCCAAAGCCACAAAGAAGAAAGTGAACAGCAGAACGCCTTTCTTAACTAAGAAGCCAGCCACTTGACCGTATTTGTTAGTAACAGACTCTAGACCACGGTTAAATGCTTGGTACCAACGCGCCGTGTTACCACCACCCTGCTTAAGAACCAGTGAACACAATGCAGGTGATAGCGTTAATGCGTTAATTGAAGAGATAACAACCGCGATACAGATAGTCAGAGCGAACTGACGGTACATGATGCCAGTAATACCAGGAAGCATTGCAACAGGGATGAATACCGCAAGTAGAACCAAGGTCGACGTAATGATCGGCCCCGTTACTTCTTTCATCGCAATAAGCGTGGCTTTACGCGGTGAAATGGTTGGGTCTTTAGCCATTGTGGTATCAACGTTCTCGATAACCAAGATCGCATCATCTACTACGATACCAATCGCTAGTATCAAACCAAACAGGGTTACCGTATTGATGGTGAAACCCGTCATCTGCATGATGGCAAACGTACCAATCAAAGATACCGGAATCGCAACTACAGGAATCAAGGTTGCACGCGCACTACCCAAGAACAGGTACGTTACCGCAATAACCAGCAAGATGGCTTCGATTAAGGTCTTTACTACCCCTTTGATCGACTCAGCAACAAACAGTGTAGTGTCGTAACTTGCTTCATACGCCACGCCTTCTGGGAAGTTCTTGCTTAAGTTTTCCAGCATCGCCATCACAGCTTTGCCACTTTCCAGCGCGTTAGCGTCTGATTGAAGTGACAGCGTTACGATCGACGCATCTTGACCACGGTATTTACCATTACCGTCGTAGAACTTTTTACCAAGCTCAACACGTGCAATGTCTTTTAAGTAAACCGTTGAACCGTCTTGAGTTGCACGAAGAACAACATTTTCAAACTCATCAGCTGTTTCTAATCGGCCTTTTGTTACCAAGTTGAACTGCACTTCTTGTGCGTTGTTATAAGGTGCAGCACCAATACGGCCTGCAGCAACTTGAACGTTCTGCTCTGCCAACGCGCGATTCACGTCTGAAGTGGTGATATTGAGGTTAGCCATTTTCTCAGGATCTAACCAAACACGCATCGCGTATTCACCACCACCCAACACGTTAACTTCACTGATGCCCTTCACACGAGCCAGTTGGTCTTTAATGTTTAGGTTAACGTAGTTGATCAAGAATTGATCGTCGTACTCACCGTTTGGCGAATAGAAGTTCAATACCATCAAAAGGTCTGGTGAACGCTTTTTAACGGTGACACCCACCATTCGAACTTCTTGCGGAAGCTTCGATTCGATTTGAGCAACACGGTTCTGCACGTTGACCTGAGCCATATCAGCATCAGTACCGACATCAAAGGTCACGTTAAGGTTGTATGAACCATCGTTAGCACTTTTAGAGGACATGTAGATCATATCTTCTACGCCGTTAACCGACGTTTCTATGGGGTCGGCTATCGCCTGCTCCACCACTTCAGCACTTGCGCCCGTATAGAATGCAGACACACTGACCGACGGTGGGCTAATTTTTGGATATTCAGCCACCGGCAAGATAGCGAGAGAAATCGCACCCGCCAGCGTTAATATGATGGATATAACAAGGGCAAACTTAGGCCTTTGAATAAAGAAACGACTCAACATAAATAGTCCCCTTACTCAGCTTGTTCAGCAGAAGCTTGAATACGAACAGACATACCATTACGTACACGCTGTAGGCCTTGAGTGATGACTGCGTCGTTTTTCTCTAATCCAGAATGAACAATCACACCACCTTCAACCTGACGACCCATTTCGATGTTTCTACGCTCAGCCACAGGAGCAGCTTCGCCTTCAACTAACACCATAACAAAGTCGCCTTCAAGGTCGGTTTGAACCGCGCGGCGAGGAATGGTTACGACATCAATAGATTGCTTCTCACGCAGATCAACACGAACGTGCTGACCAGGAAGCAATTGCTGGTCTGGGTTATCGGCAATAGCGCGCATCGCGATCGTACCAGTGTTTAGGTTGATACGGTTGCCCAAGAAATCGAGCTGACCTAGATGTTCGAATGCTTCGCCATTTTCAAGCATGATTTGCACTTCAACACGATCAGAATCGCTGCTGCCGTCACCTTCAATTCGGTCCATACCTAACTCAATACGCTCACGCTCACTGATGCTGAACGATGCATGGATTGGGTCTAGGCTAACCAAAGTTGTCAGAACACCTGAAGACGGTGAAACTAGGTCACCTTTACTTACTTTAGTGTCACTGATTCTTCCAGAGAAAGGCGCGATAATTTTGGTGTGAGAAAGTTGGACATTCGCGGCGTTTAACTGAGCTTGGCTGGCTTCAAGCTGTGCTTGAGAGCCTAATAAGTTTGCCGTTAATGCATCGAATTCTGATTGAGAAATACTGCCTTTCGGAAGTAGGTTTTTACCACGGTTAAAATCAAGCTCGGCTTTCTTAAGGTTCGCGTTCGCTTGAGCAACAGACGCTTTTGCGCTTGCTACTTCGGCTTCAAACGAAGAAGGTTCAATCGAATAAAGCAATTGACCCTTTTCAACCATTTGGCCTTCTTTGAAATGGCGGCTTTGCAGGTAGCCAGAAACTTGTGCAGTAATTGCCGTGTCTTCAACGGCTTCAATACGACCGATGTACGACTTACTTTGTTGGTGAGAAACGACGCTAACATCCTGTACAGCTACGAGAGGTAAAGGCGCTTGCTTGGCATTCTGAGCATCTTGCCCACATCCAGCAAGAATAAGAGAGCTTGCAAGAGCCGTAAGGATTAACTTTTTACGCATGGTTATACCGTCACTTATGAGAAATTGAACAGCATAAAAGTTACGTAACACAATTGCTTCAAATGTCCGAGGAATATCAATTATAACTGGCCAAAGTGTATCAATATGTTAATTGAAACCAAGTGCTTATAAAGTGATTACAAACACGCTACAATTCCTAAGTAAATCAATCTCTCAGCTTTTGTTCTCTATGGATATTGTCTAACATAATGTATTGTCAGACAGATAAGCATTCACATTTAATTGTTAAGGAATTCTCATGATTTCAAAATGGGCTAAACGTTTCTATCAAATGGCGGAATTGGTCGGTTCTTGGAGTAAAGATCCTTCAACTCAAGTCGGCGCCGTAATCACTAAGCACAACCGCATTGTTTCTGTTGGTTTTAATGGCTACCCACATGGCGTGTCTGATAGTGCGGATACTGATGACAGAGAGATGAAGTACCTCAAGACACTTCACGCTGAAGAAAATGCGATCTTATTCGCCAAGCGTGATTTGGACAGCTGTGAAATCTGGGTGACTCACTTCCCTTGCCCAAACTGCGCAGCGAAAATCATCCAAACCGGTATTTCTGCGGTTCACTGCCCAGAGCAAAGTGAAGACTTTCTTTCTCGCTGGGGAGACAAAATCAAAGTGAGCCAAGATATGTTTGAACAAGCAGGCGTAAAAGTCGATTGGTTGCCACTGGCTGACCTAGATTAAACGAACAGATAGTTAGAACAAAAAAGCCGAGAGTCGATATTATCGCTCTCGGCTTTCTTTTGTTTGGGGCTCAGCGGACTGCAGGATTAAGCACTGACAGGAAATGCTTCAGCGTATGCTTCCATGAAATCTTTACGAATCTCTTGCTCTAGATGAACCGCCTTCTCGGTTGGACAGAAAATCATAAAATGGACTTCTTGCTCACCTGTCGAACTGCTTGTGATATGGATGTGAGGCTCAGAACCCGGAAGGTCAACACCAGCGTGCTTTTCGATCACACCGTTGTAACGGCGAGCAACATCGATAAACTCTTCGCAATGCTCTTCAATTTTCACAATAAGACCCGACAGCATAGGGTATAGGTTTACAAAGTCTTTCACCGTCACAAAAAAGTTATGATAAACATAACGCTTCATGAAGTTGAGGTTCTTAACCGGATAAGTGAAGAACATGCTATTAGGCAGCGTGGCTGTCTTGCCAGTGAAGTGATATTGCCCATGATACAAATCGATTTCTTGAATCACGGTCGCCATCAGATTGTGCTCAATCACTTCACCGCTGATTTTACCCACTTCGATCCAGTCGCCGATTCTAAATGAACGAGAACTCGCACGCTGAATAGAACCGGTGAAACACAAAATGATCTCTTTTGAAGCCACTACTATCGCAACAGCAATGGCCGTGACAGATAGCGCAAACTCGCTGATTTCGGATTTCCACAGCACAAATAACGTCGCAACAATAATCGCGAATGTGCCGTTTTTGGTTCGTGACATCCAGTTACGTTGGTCTTCACTAAGGAAAGCAACATCACCTCTTATTTGAGATAAGGTGATTCGGCGAATGATTAAAATAATAGTGATAATCAACGCACTAAAAATAAACTTATGAGCGAGTAGAAAATCAATTACTTGCCACACTTTTTCCATTACTTATTCCTTAGCATTACAACGACGAGCTTTACAACGATTAGCGGAGACTTCGCTATGAAAAAGCGCTCAAAAATAGAGCGCTTTTTTACGTGCCTAAATCAGCTATTGGTAAGGCTATCATTTTATCTTGGCAGAAGTAATAAATTGGCCAAAAGTTTCACACCAAATCACAACCGTATTAAATCGATTAAGATCAGTACCTTCGGGAAGCTCAACCATAAAGCGGTCGAATGTTTTCACATCTCCGACTCTCAATAACTCGTTCTTGCTGTCATTGAAAGCGTGCTCGGTTTCAATGAACTTAGGCGAGAGATAAACCTTGTAATCAGGTCCCGGCGCCAATTCACCTTCAAAAGCGATCGCACTTTCGGATACTGAGACGATGCCTTCTCCCCAGTGCAAGAAGTCACTGTCTTGTCGATCTTTAGTGAACTCGCCCGTGTAGATAGCCTGCTCACTGATCGCTTCAACAGAACTTGAGGAAGGAGAATCAGGCTCAATCAAGATAGGCAATGCGTAAACACCTAGCCCAAAACCAACAGCACCCACGGCTAAGTGGGTGCAAAGTAAAACTAACTTTTTCATCGCGTACTCCCTTATGCTTAAAGAGAGTATTATTGAATACTCTCAAAAATACAAAGAGATATAACGCTCTGATGTTCTATTTTTGGTAATGCGTTGCTGTACGTTGTGACAGTTCAACAATCACTTTTACCGCTTGCTCCATGCCTTGAATGGTAATGAACTCATGAATACCGTGGAAGTTGTAACCGCCAGTAAAGATATTCGGACATGGTAGCCCCATGAAAGATAAGCGAGCACCGTCTGTACCACCTCGGATTGGTTTAACCATTGGCTCGACATTGCACTCAATCATCGCCTGCTTGGCCAATTCAATAATATGTTGATGCGGTTCAACCATCTCTTTCATGTTGAAGTAGCTATCGGTTAGCACCAGCTCAACACGGCCTTTCTCAAGGCGCTCATTCAGCTCATCGACTTTCTGCTGCATGAATGCTTTACGCGCTTCTACACCCTCACGTTCAAAATCACGGATGATGTATCCCAGTTCAGAGCGAGCCACACCCATTTCCGCCGATTTCAGGTGGTAGAAGCCTTCATAACCTTCTGTGCACTCTGGTGTTTCTTGCGCAGGCATCATCAATTGGAATTGCGCTGCAATGTTCATCGAGTTCACCATTTTATCTTTTGCGGTGCCCGGGTGAACGTTCACGCCATGACAGATAACATCGGCGCTCGTGGCATTGAAGTTCTCAAATTCCAACTCCCCTACTGGGCCACCATCGATGGTGTACGCCCACTCGGCGCCAAATTTTTCAACGTCAAACAGGTTCGCACCGCGACCAATCTCTTCATCCGGCGTGAAACCAATGCAGATGTCGCCGTGTTTGATGTCTGGATTCGCTTTCAGGTAAGCAATTGCACTGATGATTTCAGCGATGCCCGCTTTGTTGTCGGCACCAAGCAGAGTTGTGCCGTCAGTCGTAATCAGGTCGTGACCATGTAAAGAATCAAGATCTGGATACTGGCTTGGGTTCAAACTCTCGCCACTTTCCCCTAATTCAATCGTTCCACCTCGGTAATCTTTAATCACTTGTGGTTTCACGTTGGCGCCTGATGCGTCAGGAGCGGTATCCATGTGCGCCACAAAGCCAATCGCAGGCACATCGTAATCGACATTCGACGGCAGTTTCGCCATCAAGTATCCATTGTCATCTAAAGACACATCAACTAAGTCTAATGCCACCAATTCTAACTTTAAGGCTTCAGCAAAGGTAATTTGACCCGGTGAACTTGGGCATTGCTGATTAGAAGGATCGGATTTGGTATCAAAAGTAACGTAATTCAGAAAACGTTCTACAAGCTTTTCCATAATTCATCTCACCATGGATTAAGTAATTGATTTACTGACTTAATTATTATGTCGATAAGTGATACATCGTTAAATAAATACGAGCACAGAGTCAGTAGCGAGGGTTTTCATCTTACGCCCCTGACCATGTATGTAATTGCTCTAAATCATTATTGTGCGAAATTAGATGCGCTTCCTATACTTGAAAACAGAGGGTTTCGTCAGTTCAACATTGCATACGGATGATAAGAGATCGCTTTGTACGCATTCTACGCCCTCCGCTCTCAGCCTAACAAAAGTACAAAGTGGATGATGATCACAATTTATCCTTGATGCAGAATCTGTCATACGTTACACGGAGACACAGTTATGACGATTAATAAATATTTCATTTTCTCTCCTCAAGCCTCTGAGGAAACGCTTCGACCAGTATTAACTGAGAAAGAAGTTCAAAGGCAGGAAGCTCTAAGACAGGCGCAGATCCAGGGTGGATTAGACACAAACGCGACCTCGTAACTCAATGAATACCTAGCACTATTAAGACCCCTATAAAAAAGCTCTACGCTCTATCCGGTAGAGCTTTTTTTTATTTTTGATCTGTTCTCCTCTCCCCCACTCCCAAACAAGCTGAACATTAAACCTTCGCTCATTGCTTGTTGTTCTTCACTTCTCGATCACCAATTGGCTCATAGTTTCTCGCGAATGTATTTTCACGCATTGCACACACTAGCTTGCAGCGCTGAGAAATGACTCACTAAACTCCCCGATGCCATACCTTGTCGTGTCATTTTGTGCTAATAATTCATATTCGTTTTCATTCCTCACTCGCCCTCTTTTCAAAACTATAATGCGAGTACCAGAGAACCTAACCACAGGAACCCCGAATTCAATGGAATATTCAAAGCTAGGAAGTAGTCAAATTCCCGTTTCCCGTATCTGTCTTGGCAGCATGACTTGGGGGCTACAAAATACGCAGCAGCAAGCCGACCAACAGATCGAATACGCATTAAGCCAAGGTATTAACTTTATCGATACTGCAGAGATGTACGCGGTTCCACCTTCTCCAGATACCTACGGAAAAACAGAAGCGATCATTGGTAACTGGTTATCGCGTAACCCACAGCGTCGACAAGAGTTGATCATTGCGAGCAAAATTGCCGGGCCAGGGCTTCCTTGGGTTCGAGATGGCGGCCCGATAACGGGTGAAGCGGTGATCGCAGCCGTTGACGCATCATTAAAACGCCTACAAACAGACTATATCGACCTTTACCAACTTCATTGGCCAAATCGTACAACGCCTCACTTTGGTAAGCATTTCCCGAATCACATTCGATTCAGTGATATTGACCGAAAGCAGCATGAAGCTGAGATGTTGGAAATCCTACAAGCACTGGCAAGCTGCATTAAGGCGGGGAAAATTCGCCATGTCGGGCTTTCAGATGATTCTACTTGGGGCATTAACACATACCTCAAGCTGAGCGAGAAACACGATTTGCCACGTATGGTTTCGATTCAGAATGAATTTAGCTTGTTGCACGCAAAAGACTGGCCATATCTGATTGAGAACTGTGTGCATGAAGATGTCGCTTACCTGCCATGGTCACCTTTAGCTGCAGGCATGTTGAGTGGAAAGTACATCGATGGCGCAAGACCGGAAGGCAGCCGTTGGACTTACATGCAACGTAAAGGCATTTTTCGTGATACTGAATCTGCCAATGAAGCGGTTAAAGGCTATGTTGAAGTGGCGAATGCTCACGGGTTCACTCCAAGCCAACTGGCATTGGCTTGGTGTAATCAAGTTGATGGGGTGACGTCCACTATCATTGGTGCAACGACCATGGAGCAGCTAAAAGAGAACGTAGCCGCTTTCAGTAAACCGTTATCAGAAGAGATCCTGACTGATATCAACACAGTCTTTAAGCGCTACCCTGCTCCGTATTAGGCTGTCAGTTCAGCTTAACTTAAGTAAGTAAATCCCATAAGAGCGCGCTATTTAGTGCGCTTTTCTTTTTTAAGTGGATCGCTTTTGCTTTTTATATGGATCGCATTGAGCTATCACGCTTTTGGTTCGCTAACCTTTGCTCTATAATGCGCGGGCTTATATCTAGGATAAAAACATGATTTCAAAAAACCAATTAAAACTCCTTCGTGCTTTGGGTCAAAAGAAACAACGTAAAGCCCACGGCCTGTTTCTAGTTCAAGGTGAAAAGAACGTTCTTGAGCTGTTCAATAGTGACTTAGTGGTGAAGAATGTCTTTGCTACCGCTGATTTCTTATCTGAAAATCATGCTTCACTGATTGAGTTTGATTGTGTTGAAGCCTCGCTGGATGATCTAACCAAAGCGAGCACTTTGGTCAGTAACAACGCAGCGATTGCGGTTGTTGAGATCCCAACGTTTGAACTACCAGAAGCAACAGGACTGATGATTGCGCTTGATGGCGTTTCAGACCCTGGCAACCTAGGTACGATTATTCGCGTAGCAGACTGGTACGGCATCAAGCATATCGTTGCGAGCAGCGATTGCGCAGACCCATACAACCCTAAAACGATCAGCGCGACTATGGGCAGCTTTGGCCGCGTACACGTAAGCCAAACAGACTTACCAGCTTACTTAGAGCAAGCGAACCTACCGGTTTACGGTGCTTTCTTAGAAGGCGAAAGTGTTCATAAGACTGAGTTTACTGCTAACGGCATTTTATTGATGGGCAGTGAGTCTCACGGCATCCGTGAACACGCAGCTAAATACGTGACTGATAAGATTACGATTCCAGCATTCGGTGGCGCAGAGTCTTTGAACGTTGCAATGGCGACAGGCATTATTCTCGACAACATGCGTCGTCAGCACTGCTAGACCTCTAAGCTAACTAGCCAATCGACAGTGTTCAGATATTAAAAAAGGCGTATTGATTAAATCAGTACGCCTTTTTATTTGAGTTCTTTTCAACAATTACTTTTCTAGCATTGCCAACTTATCACACACACCATTCCACTTTTCAGCGTCATCCATTGGTGCTTTTACTTCCGTTTGCACAGGCCAAATCTCAGCGAGCTCTGCGTTCACTTCGATGAAGATCTTTTGATCTTCTGGCAGTTCGTCTTCTTGGAAGATTGCTTGAGCATCACATTCAGGTACACACAAGCCACAATCAATACATTCGACTGGGTTAATTACCATGAAGTTTGGGCCTTCATGGAACGCATCTGCGGGACACACTGCCACACAGTCTGTGTATTTACATTGAATACAATTATCGCCTACGACAAATGCCATGATGCTCTGCTCTATAAGTTAGTCAAAATTGAAGAATGGGGATAATACTCATCCCAAAGCAAAATTCAACATCATACGGCTCTAATATCGTGTCTATTTGCTCCATGTTTCCAAATTAGTATGACAGATAAATCAATTTCTCGTAAAATGCGCGCCATTGTGAGCTTATCGCTTCTTTGAACATCAGCGTTTCCATCAAACTCTGTATTAAGAAACGATCTAGCTAAGACACCTATAAAAACGAGACATCGAAATGATACGTTTAACCGAAATTAAACTCCCACTAGACCATGAAGAGTCTGCTATTCAAGACGCTATTGAAGCGAAACTTGGTATTAACTCTGATCAGGTACTCTCTTTTAATATCTTTAAACGTGGCTACGATGCTCGTCAGAAATCAAAGATCTTACTTATCTACACGCTTGACGTTCTCGTTGAAAACGAAGCTGAGTTGTTAGAACAATTCATTAGCGACCCGCACGTAAAAGTGACTCCTGATATGGAGTACAAGTTTGTTGCTAAAGCGGTTGAGAACCAAACTGAGCGCCCTGTGGTTATCGGTTTTGGCCCATGTGGTCTATTCGCTGGCCTAGTGCTTGCTCAAATGGGTTTCAACCCAATCATCGTTGAGCGTGGTAAAGAAGTTCGTGAGCGTACGAAAGATACCTTTGGTTTCTGGCGTAAGCGTACGCTGAACACAGAATCAAACGTACAGTTTGGTGAAGGCGGCGCAGGTACTTTCTCTGACGGTAAGCTGTACAGCCAAGTTAAAGATCCAAAGCACTACGGCCGTAAAGTAATTGAAGAGTTCGTTGCTGCGGGTGCACCAGAAGAAATTCTATACGTAAGTAAGCCGCACATCGGTACCTTTAAACTGGTTACCATGATCGAAAAGATGCGCGCTTCTATCATTGAACTTGGTGGCGAAATCCGTTTCAGCACTCGTGTTGACGACGTTCATATGGAAGATGGTCAAATCACTGGCCTAACGCTTTCTAACGGCGAAGAGATCAAATCTCGCCACGTAGTACTGGCTGTTGGTCACAGTGCTCGTGACACATTCGAAATGCTACACGACCGTGGCGTTTACATGGAAGCGAAGCCTTTCTCTGTTGGTTTCCGTATCGAACACAAGCAATCAATGATTGATGAAGCTCGCTTCGGTAAAAACGCAGGCAACCCAATTCTAGGTGCGGCGGACTACAAGCTGGTTCACCACTGTAAGAATGGCCGCACTGTATACAGCTTCTGTATGTGCCCAGGTGGTACTGTGGTTGCTGCAACGTCTGAAGAAGGCCGCGTAGTAACAAACGGCATGAGCCAATACTCTCGTGCAGAGCGTAACGCAAACAGCGCGATCGTAGTTGGTATCGACCCAGAACGTGATTACCCAGGTGACGCACTGGCTGGTATCCGTTTACAACGTGAACTTGAAAGTGGCGCTTATGTTCTTGGTGGTGAAAACTACGATGCACCAGCTCAGAAAATCGGTGACTTCTTGAAAGGTCGCGATCCGAGTGCAATCGGTGAAGTACAACCGTCATTCACGCCGGGTATCCACCTAACAGACATTTCAAAAGCGCTGCCTGATTTTGCTATCGAAGCGATTCGTGAAGCAATCCCAGCATTCGAGAAGAAGATCAAAGGTTTCTCTACACCAGACGGCCTACTAACTGGTGTTGAGACTCGTACGTCTTCTCCTGTATGCATCAAACGTGGTAAAGACTTCCAAAGCATCAACCTTAAGGGCTTCTTCCCTGCTGGCGAAGGTGCAGGCTACGCAGGCGGTATCCTTTCCGCTGGTATTGATGGTATTAAGGCTGCAGAAGCGCTAGCACTATCAATGGCAGAGCAAAACCAAGCCGAGAAGATTGAGATCGCTTAAACGCTTTCGATAAACCCAAGCTAAATAGCGAACACCCAAAACTGAAAATCCAGTGTCTTGTCGACACTGGATTTTTTTATGTGCATGTGACTAGCGGTGAGCAAGCAACATGGTAGAATGCAGCCATTAATCTTATCCTCATATAAGATTGTTGAACCTTTCCATCGCTATTTAGCCAAATCATACCGAGAAACTTATGCCATTTTCCAAGCTTGGATTAAGCTCACCTATTGTTAAAGCCGTTGCAAAACAAGGCTATGAAAAGCCAACCTCTATTCAAGAAAAAGCAATTCCGATTGTTCTTTCTGGTAAGAACCTTATTGCTGCAGCACAAACAGGTACAGGTAAAACTGCGAGCTTTGTTCTCCCTATCTTAGAAATGCTAAGCAAAGGTGAAACGCAGCGTAAAAAACGTATCCGCGCAGTTATCCTGACACCAACGCGTGAGCTGGCAGTTCAGGTTGAACAGAACATTACTAAGTACGCGAAGTTCCTAAACCTAACATCATTAGCGATGTACGGTGGCGTATCTTACCAACACCAGAAAGATCGCCTGATTGAAGGTGTCGACATTCTTGTGGCAACACCAGGTCGTTTGATCGACATGTACGGACAACGTGCCATTCACTTTGATGAAGTTGAAGTTCTGGTTCTAGATGAAGCTGACCGCATGCTAGACATGGGTTTCATTGAAGACATCAACAAGATCATCGCGCGTCTACCACAAGACATCCAAAATCTACTGTTCTCAGCAACGCTTTCAACGCCAGTGCGCGCGCTAGCGAAAAGTGCTATCAGCGAAGCGGAAGAGATTTCGATTGCCAAGACAGATGCGTCTAAAGCGAACATTGAGCAATGGTTAGTTACCGTAGATAAAGACCGTAAGTCAGCACTATTGAGCCACATGATTACCGAAGGCAACTGGGACCAAGCGCTTATCTTTATCGAAACCAAGCACGGCGCTGCTAAGTTGGTTGCTCAACTTGAGAAACGTGGTATTCAAGCGGAAGCTTTCCATAGTGGACGTAGCCAAGCGATTCGTGAAAAAATCTTGGCTGACTTCAAGAAAGGTCGTCTAAAGTACTTAGTCGCGACGGGTGTTGCTGCTCGTGGTATCGATATCGACAACCTAAGCCGCGTAGTAAACTACGACATGCCTTTCCCAGCGGACGACTATGTTCACCGTATTGGTCGTACAGGCCGTGCTGATGCGTCTGGCGAAGCGATATCTTTCCTATCGAAAGATAACTTCAAAAACCTGTGCATTATTGAAAAGCGTCTGGGTCACTTGATTGAACGTCGCGTTGTTGAAGGTTTCGAACCACGCAAAGAAGTGCCAATCTCAGTATTGAACTTCGTTCCTAAGAAGAAAAGAGAACAGCAACAAGACTAAGTAATTTCAGCGACAGAAAATGCAAAGTTGCATTAACCAAAAGAAAAGTCGCATTAGCCAAAATGAAAATAAAACGAAGCCCTATGCGGCTTCGTTTTGTTCTTTGATACACAGATAAAACAGAGGTATGAGATGATTACTCCTATCGCAACGAGATTAACCCGCGGCCAAGACCTAAAGCTTGAGATCCAAAGGTTAGTGACCACACACAACATCTCGGCAGGCTCTATCGCTTCTTGTGTCGGTTGTGTCTCTCAACTCAATATTCGTTTAGCTAATGCGAACAACACCAAGCTAATCACAGCTCCGTTCGAAATTGTGTCTCTTATGGCGACGCTAACCCCAAACCACCAGCATGTTCATATATCCGTTGCTGATGAGAATGGCAACGTGATTGGTGGGCATTTGCTTGAAGGGACGATTATCGCAACCACCACTGAACTTATCGTTCACCGCTACGATACTTTGACCTTCAGCAGAGAGCACGACGATTCGACGGGTTACACTGAACTTACTATCGGCACTAGCAAATAACTGATTGACCCATAGCAACACCAAACGCCCCATACAAAGCGATACTACCAAACAGCAATTAGGAAACACGATGGCTCCAAACTCCGCAGATTCCGTTATCGTTCTCGATTTCGAGACCACTGGCTTATCACCAAATATGGGCGACCGAGCGATTGAGATCGGTGCGGTTAAACTCGTTAACGGCGAAGTCGTCGACACCTTCCAGCAGCTCATGAACCCGGGATTTCGTGTGAGTGGATTCATTGAAGGTTATACCGGAATCAGTAACCGTATGTTAAGCACAGCGGCCAGTTGTAGTGAAGTGATGGATGAGTTTGCAGACTTCATTCAAGACAGCCAACTTGTCGCTCACAATGCCTCATTTGATAAGCGCTTTCTTGATGCGGAATTAGATAATATTGGTCGCGATTACAATGGACAGTTCGCTTGCTCAATGTTGATAGCTCGTCGTCTAATCCAAGACGCACCAACTCATAAGCTAGGCGACCTTGTGCGTTTCAAAAATATCGACAACGACGGTACTTTCCACAGAGCGTTAGCCGATTCAGAAATGACAGCAAGGTTGTGGTTATTAATGATCGATGAGCTGCAGAGTGACCACGGTATTCAACAGCCGAGCTTCCAATTGATGCAGAAAATATCGAAGACAGCCAAAGGTTCGATTCCAAAACTACTGATGAGCAACAGGGGTTAGGTTCCGAAATTCACCTTAAAGTGGGATGAAAGGCTAGCTCGACAATAACCGCTAGCCTTTAAAAGGGACGCTCTACTCTTGCAATGACTTCAACGTTCCTTTGAGGCTTTCTAATTCATTCATAAAATACGCCCACTGCTTGTTACTGCTGGTCGCGGCGATATCTACTAAAAACTTGGCTGATGTTTCCATATTTTGGTTGAGTTGTGACTCAAGTTCATCAGGATAATAAGCTTCATTGTTTAAAAGCAACTTCATGATAATCGGCTGAGCAATATGCAGATCGCTCTTCTTTGCCATCAGCGTCGTTAGCTCTTGATAGGTGTTGTTTTGATATTGTCGCCAACTGCTATTGGTATTTACCCACTCTTTAGACCAAGCCAAAATAATCTGTTTTTGTTCTTTCGATACTGAACCTAACCACCGTTCTGCGCGCTCTTCTATTCTGCTTCGGTATCGCTCTCTCGAATCGGCATCGTTCAACGACAACCTTTCTTCATAATAGTCTTGCTGCTTTTCACGAAAGTTCTTTAAAAACTCCCTGTCTTGCTTAGGGCTAAGCTGCATACTCAAGGCGTAAATATCTGGAGCGAACTTATTGACGATTGAGCGAATATGCTCTTTCGTTTCTTCACTTTGGCCAACAATAAAAGCGGGATTCATATCCGACCGTTCTACGTTTTGAATCGCTTCTAATTGCGAAATATACAGAGGTAGCTGAGTTTCTTTATGCCATTTCTGTAATATATCTAATCGCTCTTCAAGCTCTGATTCTTGGCTATTTGAGAGGGAAACAAAATCTTCTATATAGCTAACGACAAACCAACCTATATTGTTATAGGCGAACTTGGTCCCGCACCCAGTAAATAGAAAACAGATCACTAAAACTAACCACCGGCACTTTCTCATTCTACCCTCTCACGACATTCAACAAAGCCACAAACCGATTAACTCATCCCTTTAAGGTTAGCCCAGTTTTTATAACGCTAATTCTAGCTCTTATAAAAGTAGTCTTAATAAACAGTGGTCGTAAAAACTTTGAGATAAATTGAGACCCAAACTTGCTAATCTAGCTATTTAGGCAAATGATTAAACTAAAAATAATTAATGGCAGTGATGTAACTTGATTTTATTACTCATTTGACGTGATACGAGCCCTATAAATGAGTTGGGTTGACGTATTTAAAATGATTGATATTTGGGAGGGAAGCTATGGCCGCTATTCCTGATCATACAAGCGATTTAGAATATGAGCTTTGTTATTTTGACGATGGATCAATAACCACAATCACGATATTCGTTCACAATCGACAGGAAGCGATGACTTGGTATCTTAGCAAAGGAAAACATATCAACGATCTTTATTCGATAAGACCCGATGAATAATGCTTTGGTATAGAGGACTAGGTCGATAAACCTAAGATAAGAAACTTAAGTGGCATTTTGTGGAACACCCTTTACTGCAATGCCATTAATTAGCAATGTCGTTAATTAGACATATCGCAGCAAAGGGATTCAGTCTCGAATTACTTCAGGATTCGGGCGCGGAATTGACGACCCTTCATTTTACCTGATTCGATTTTGTTCAGTGCTTTTTTAGCCACAGATCTTTCTACCGCTACGTAAGCACGCATTGCAAACAGATTGATCTTACCTACTGATTTACCATCAATGCCGCCTTGGCCCGTCAGTGCGCCAAGAATATCACCAGCACGAAGCTTAGCTTTCTTACCGCCATCAATTTGGATGGTAACCATGTTTGAGTAGTACGGCTTAGCAATTGGTTTTGCTGGCAGTTCAGATGGCTCGATTGGCATGTCCATGTACTCATCAATTTGAGCAACACGGTACATCTCTTTTTCGCTAAAGAAGCTGATCGCTACGCCTTTGCTTCCTGCACGGCCAGTACGACCAATACGGTGTACGTGAACTTCAGGGTCGCGAGACAATTCAAAGTTGAACACCGCATCTAGGTTATCAACATCAAGACCGCGAGCCGCAACGTCTGTCGCCACTAGAATCGAGATGGTTTTGTTTGAGAACTGAACCAAAGCTTGGTCACGTTCACGCTGTTCCATGTCACCATGAAGTTCGATAACACTGAAACCGCGGTGGCTTAGCTCATCGTTTACGTTCTGCACTTCTTTCTTAGTGTTACAGAACACAACCGCAGACTCCGGTTGGTGATGCAACAACAGCAGCTCTAGAGCGTCATCACGAGCTTCAGAACCTTCTAACTTGTAGAAGTGTTGTTGGATGCTTGAGTGATCGTGTGTTGATTCAACCTTCACCATTTCTGGATTGCGCATAATGCGGTCTGCAACAGATTTGATCTGTTTAGGGAAAGTCGCACTGAATAGCAGAGTTTGGCGTTCTTTTGGCGCCGCTTCAATCACAGCATCCAAAGCGTCTTGGAAACCCATCTCTAGCATGCGATCCGCTTCATCTAACACAAGTGTGTTCAGCTCAGACAGGTCAATGCGGCCTTTCTCTAGGTGATCAAGAATACGACCAGGTGTGCCTACAAGAATGTGTGCGCCATGCTCTAGTGAACCAATCTGTGGGCCCATTGGCATACCGCCACATAGTGTCAGCACTTTAATGTTGTGAATACCACGAGCAAGAGTACGAATCTCTTTTGCTACTTGGTCTGCAAGCTCACGAGTCGGACATAACACTAAAGACTGAACACGGAAACGCTTAACGCGTAGGTTCTGCAGCACGCCTAAACCGAAAGCAGCTGTTTTACCTGAACCCGTTTTACCCTGACCGATAACGTCCTTGCCATTTAGGATAGTAGGAAGACTTAACGCTTGGATAGGCGTCATTTCAGTATAACCAAGAGAATCTAACGTGTTTAGAAGCTCTGGTTTAAGGGCGATTGAAGAGAATTTTGAAGTGCTCAATGGAAATATCCAACTGGTGAAAAACAGAGTGCATTATGAGTGTTTTTGAAAATTATTCCACCTTAATCACAGTTTTGGAGAAACATGTTAGGCGAACACAAAAAAGCCAGCTTTGTTAGCTGGCTTTAACTTCTATACGAATTGCTTTCTATGGCACACCGTGACCTTTAGATGCCACCCATACGCGATACCACTGTTCGCGCGTCAGCTCGATTTTCAGTGCATCAACGGCCGTCTTCACACGCTCAATCTTACCAGAACCAATAATTGCAATTGGACTAGATGGTAAACGACGAACCCAAGCGTAAATCACTTGATCAATGCTGTCTGCACCGACTTCTTGACGAATCGCCTCTAGCTCATCACGAACGCGAACCGCTTGCGCTGAATCACCACTGAAGATGCTACCACCACCGAGACAAGACCACGCCATCGGGCGAATGCGGTTCATCTGCAGTTGATCTAGCGTGCCATCATGAGCCACTTCGAAGTTCAATGGGTTGATTTCAACTTGGTTGGTCACTAACGGCTTACCGAGTCGAGATTGAAGCAGTTCGAACTGACGCGGTGAAAAGTTAGAAACACCGAAGTGCTTAACTTTACCTACTTTGTGTAGCTCTGCGAACGCTTCTGCTACTTCATCGGCATCCATTAACACGTCAGGGCGGTGAATCAACAATACATCGATATCGTTAACACCTAAGTGCTCTAATGAGTTATTTACTGATTGGTAAATATGCTGCGCGCTGGTGTCATAGTGATTGATCTTACGATCTGGAGTGTGGTCACCACATAGGTTGATATCGCACTTGGTGACGATTTGAATATCATCACGAAGGCTTGGTTCAAGCGCTAACGCCTCACCAAACAACTTTTCACATTGGTAGTTACCGTAAATATCCGCGTGATCAACAGTTGTGATGCCAAGATCAATATGTTGCTTCAGGAAAGTCAGGCGTTGTTGCGGGGTCATGCCCCACTCTGCTGTACGCCAGTATCCTTGCACCAACTCAGAAAGTTCTGGGCCTTGTGGCGCTATCGTTACTCTTGCAACCATGGGTTGTCTCCTTTATCAATACTGAACGTATCCTAAGCTCGTTTTACCGAAGGCTCAACGTATAACAAATGGCAAAGCTAAACGCTTATTAAAAATGTGAGAGCCGCAGAAAAACGAACACTTAAATGAATTATAACTTGCTGTCTGCCCGCGAGCCGTTCTCCTGAAAGGCTTGTTTAGCCTAATAAATAACGAAACTATCTATAAATTTGAGCAATTAAAAACGATTAAGTTCAACCGTTAAGTTGTCACCATCACTCTGTAACTGAATCCAAGGAGAAGTAGAGCTAGAAGAAGATAAGCTAGGCACATTCCACACACTCAGTTGCTCTGCTGAACCGTGAGGCGCGTTGATGAATTCGACCAGCTGTTTATCCACCTTATCGAAACCAACACCTTCATTTCGAGCTTGTTCGAGTTGAGCTGTAACATCGAATTCATCTTCACCAATACGAATTGAACTGAGAGCAAAGCCATCTTGGCGAAGGTATGCCTGAAGCTTTGTGTAACTTAGGTCCGAATATGGCAGGTTTAAGCGAACTGTTTCAACGCTTGAGTCGCCCAGTTCCAGTTCCACATACACATCCAGATCGTAATATTGGGTTAAGTCACTGCATAACAGCGTATCTTCGATCTCACCACAATCCATCAACTCGATGTCGTTAATATAGTTTTGAGAATTCGGCTGACTTGGGCTGCTGTTAAATACTGTTCTTAGCCACCAGCTTTCGGTTGCTTGCGCTGAAAATGAAATAGCATTGAGGGACAGCATTAGAGGCAAGATTAGAACTTGAAAGATTTTCATCGACTGGGCTTATTTAGCGCTATATGAAGTGTCCATTATACGTGACCAAACGACAAACAACTGCTCGAGTCGCAAATTTTAGGCGAAAAAAAACGGGCATACATGCCCGCTAGATAATTTCATCACCGAATAACGTAATCCGTCACGTTGAGAACCATTACGAAAGAGAGAATATCACTCTCCCACAACAGTTACAAAATGACATACCCATTACTTGTAGCCACCTTCAATAGCAGGCTCTTCAAGCGACAATCTGACTTTGTTACGTTGAATAGCTTCTGGCGGCAAGCTGATGAAGCCGTATTGGTTCAAAACGACTTGATGATCTTGTGACAAGGTAAGCCCAACAAAGAACTCCTCTTGTTCCGTAAAGCCTTTGCGATGCGCTGGAATATTCAAGTACATGTAATAAACCGTTGCTAACGGGTAACGACCAGAGAGGATCGTTTCTTTGTTTAGGTCGTAGTTCACACCTAGGTTATCAACCACGCTCAACCATTTCACATCAGAGATCTGATCTGAGTAAACGGTGTAACCAATGGCGGCATCTTCGTCTTCAATCTTATTAATCAGATCAGGTAAATCCGCTAAGAACTGAGTATGGGCATATTCTCCTTCTGTTCCACATTCGACCCAACTTGAAAAGGTAGTATGGCCTTTCAGGTTGTGATCAATGGCAAAGGGCAACATATGAGTATCTAGGCTTTCACCGTTACGAATATCACTACTTGCTGACCATTTTGGATGTTTAGGATCGTTAGAACAACCAAACACATCAATTAATTCAGCGACGGTGATTGATGTCGCAGGGTTATTTTCATTGGCTAGAATCGCAATCACGTCAGCGGTAAACATCAGCTCTGTTGGCCTATAACCGTAACGCATATCAAACCTTGCCATCTCTTTGTCAGTCCACTTTTTGGAAGTGATACCAACACGCGAGCGCTGCATGATCATCTGTTCTGGGACGCTGTCACTCAACAAGATTTCTAAGTCGATCTCTTGGCTCTTAAGCAGATCTTCTACAAGCCCCTGCATATTCGGCTCAATCGCGACCAAACCAATGTCACTGGCATCATTTGCAAATGTCGATACAGAGAACAACGCAGGTACAGCAGCAAGCAGCAAGCCCGATTTATTAGCTAGACATTTCATTACTGGCCTCCTACTGGATCAATCGACGTTTTAGACTCAACATCGCTATTACTATCGAGCTGCATTTCTGAAGTGAAGATGTTCCAAGATGGGTTCACTTCCATGCTTTCTGTTTTAATCACCGCGATCGTTCTACGCTTACGCTTGTGAAGATGCTGAGTTAAGCTGGTTATCTGAGTAAACTCTTGTTCAAAGATTCGCTCACCATTGATGCCTCTATCAATCAATGCGTCTCGAATCACGCCCGTTCTTTTCTTGGCCAATGCTTTGTTATACACGTTTGTACCTTCAGCACTGGTATCTCCGACCAAGGTAACCGAAGCATCAGGCTGCTCTCCTAGTAAACGCACCAACTCATTTAATACAGCGGTATGATCAGGTTTAAGGTCATACTTATCAAAATCAAATGCCACACTTAATACTTCAACGTCTTCGACAATTTTCCAATTGGCACACCCTTTAATGTCTACCGTTACACCTTCTGGCGTATCGGCACATAGATCTCGCTGGTTAATCACACCATCTCGGTCATTATCCGCTAAGTCATCAATTTGGTGGCGTGTCATTGTCGTATCAGGCGTTTCTGCACATCCCATTAGCAAGATAGAGCTAAGTAGCGCTAGTTTAAAATATCTCATTACTTATTCTCCCCTTGCCACTCTTCTGGATGTTCAATCCTCAACGCATACGTCAACATACCCATCGCATTTAACACTCGATAAGCCGCTAACGTTTGATCATATTCAGTGCTGATGAAGTTTCTTCGAGCCAAAAACACTTCTACTTTTGCATCCAGTACATCAAGAAGGCTTCGTCTGCCAACATTGAATTGCTGGATATAGCCAAGCTCTGCAATTTTCGCTGCATCAACATTCTGTTGAAGTAAGGATTTTTGCTGCTCAAGCATTTTGTAAGCGTTCCAAGCCAGTTGTGTACCTTCTCGAACCTCACGCTCTGTTCGTAATCGGATCGCCCTTGCCTCTTCCACTCGCCAAGCTGACGATTCAACCCTGGAGTCGGTAGAGAAGCCATTAAACAGGTCATAATCCATCGTCAACATGATACGTGCATCTTCATCGACACCGCCTGGCGGGTTAGATACGTTGTCATTCTTATTGGCATGAAGCTCAAGTTTTAGCTCTGGGTAGTAATCCCCCTTCTCACGGCGCATTTCTTTACGAGCGGCATCAATATCAAGCAAAGAAGCTTGGATTTCAGGGTGATTCTCGACAGCCTGTTCAAGCGCGACCTGTGCTGAACTTGGTAACAAAGCATAATCAAAACGTGGATAAACCAAGTTCACAGCAGGCTTGCCGACTAAACGTAGGTACTGAGTTTGTAAATCAAACAGGTTGTTTTGAGCAGCGATTAGTGAAGATTGCGCCGTCGCAACACGGGCGGAGATTTGAGCCAGATCCGAGTTGCTACTCAAGCCTTTGCTCTTTTTATCTTGGATATCTTGATAGATCTCTTGGTGCTCTTTTACATTACGCTTAGACAGTTCAAGTAGCGTCTCTGCCTTGAGGATATCGAGGTAATTTCTCACCACATCTAACGATACGTTTTCAGCTCGCGAAATCAGAGTTAGACGCTCAGCTTCCGCTTCGAACGTCAGTCGATCGACATTCGAGGTCGTTTTAAAACCATCGAATAGTAACTGGGATACTTTAACGCCAATTTCCGTTCTCGTTAGGCCTCTATCATCGCTATCGAGTTTGCTGCCACTGTTGTAGCGTGTCTCTTCATAGCCTGCTGCCGCGTACAAGTTCACTTGTGGCATATACAAACCACTCGCAGCGTCTCCGTCTCTGACCACCGATTGGTATCGGGAGTATTGCGCCAATATCTCTGGGCTATAGTCGATGGCAAAGGCCACGGACTCTTCTAATGAAGCTGCTTGAGACAGCCCACTCATTAGCAAGCAAGAAGAGAGTAAGAATTTTGAATGCATTACACTTCCTTTTATATTTATGCTTTAACCCACTTCATCGTTCACGAAGTGAGTTTTCCTTAGCTCGTAAAATAGGTTTTAACCAATAACTCAATACTGTTTTCTCTCCGGTTAATATATCGACCGCGACTTGCATCCCTGGGATAATGCTAAAGGCAGAGTTTTGTTGCTGGTCTTCGTTTAACTGAATATGGGCACGATAATAGGCGTTTCCGTCTTCCGTTTGTAAGGCGTCGGCACTCACGTAAATCACCTCGCCTTTAAGTCCGCCATAAATGACGAAATCATAGGCCGTGAATTTAACTGTCGCACCCAGCCCGTTATGAACAAACGCGATATCTTGCGGAGAGATTCTCGCTTCAACAATCAGGTCACTGTTTGATGGGATGATCTCAATGATTGGCTCGCCGGGACGAACTACACCACCAATGGTACGCACAAAGATCTCTTTGACTGTGCCATCAACGGGCGCAACAATTTCGGTACGCTTGAGTTGGTCGGCAATCGCCTGCTGGCTTTCGTTCAGCTGCGCTATCTTGCTCGCCACTTCATTCAACTGGCCTTGCACTTTGGTACGAAAATCTAAAGCGATACTTCGATGATCCGCTATCGACTCTGAGTAGGCAGCTATCTGCTTCTGCGCTGCTACTTTTGAGCTAGCAATATCACCTTTGAGTTTGACTACATCACGGTTGAGTTTAAGTAGCTCAACTTCCGCAACAGCACCGCTCGCTACCACGTCTTTCAGCATGTTGCGCTCACGAATCACAATCTCGAGGCTGCTTTCAAGAGTCTGGATATTATTAAACGTATCGACACGAGCTTGGTCTTGTTGCTCGATACGAAGTGCCGCCTCTTCCAGTTCAGACTTCAACTGTCCTAAACGTTCTCGGTAGTTCGCCTTGGCATTCATTAACGCAGGGTGGCTTGATACATCAACCGCAATATCTTGAGGCACCAAGACCACTCGCTCATACCACTCTTTCGCATCGTTATTTAAAACGACCGTCGACAGCTCAGCCTTTAATCTTAATTGCTGAGCAAGCAAGGTATCCGCTTGTTGAGCCGACTCTAAAAACGCCGCCTTAAAACGTGTGTCTTCTAACTTAGCTAGAGGTTGCCCCTTCACTACAGATTGGCCTTGTCGCACCATGATCTCTTGAACCAGTCCACCTTCTAAGCTCTGAATGGTTTGCACCGAAAGACTTGGAACGACTTTACCTTCACCGATCACGACTTCTTCTAATGTTGCCCACGTAGCCCAACCGATAATTGATACAATGAGTAGAGCACTCAACCAAATCAGCTTTCGAGAGCGGAATGCTAAGTGGTTGTTGGTCCATTGAATATCATTACTCATGACGACCTCCCTTCACCACAGATACCGTCTTAAACCGGCTCGTACCTTTAGGTACACTTTTCTTCTGTAAAGAGAGAATTTCTTTAGGTTCACCTTCTGCCACGATTTGACCTTTATCCAATACAATCACTCGATCACACATCATCAAGAATGAAGACTTATGGGAGCTGATTAGCATTGAGGTTTCTCTCGGCATACTTTGCAGCGCATTGAAGAATTGAATCTCAGCTTGACTATCTAATGCACTGGTTGGCTCATCCATAATCAACAACTTTGGACAACGATACAGAGCTCTCGCGATGGCAACGGCTTGACGCTGACCACCAGAAAGTAACCGACCACCCTCACCGACAGGTGTTTCAAGGCCATTGCTTAGGCGCCCCATGTAACCATTCAAACCCGACTGTTGAAGAGCTTGTCTTAGCTTTTCTTCATCAACGTTGGTCGCACCAAGCGTAACGTTGTCGTAAACACTGCCAAAAATAAGATTAGTGGTTTGCCCTACCCAACCCATGCCACTACGCAGAACGCTGGTTGGCCATAATTGCCCATCGATTTCTTGATAGAAAGCTTGTCCTGTTGTTGGCAAATACTGGCGCGCAACAATCGATAGTAGAGTTGTTTTACCCGCGCCTGCCGCACCGACAAGACCAACTCGCTCACCCGGTTTGATCTCTAGGGAAATCTCCTTTAATGCAGGGCTTTGAGTCTCTGGATAAGTAAACGTCACTTCATCTAACCTAACCCCACCATCAAAGTCTCCTTTGTCGATAACTTGGTGTTTGGACTCTTCCTGAGGTAGCTCCATAATCTGATTCAGCCCTTCAACGGCCGAACGTGTTTGCTGGAACCTCAGCAATAGAAGAGAAAGCTGGTTCACCGAACTTGCAGCGCGCCCACTCAACATCACAACGGCTATCAAACCACCCATACTCAGCAAGCCTTCAGAGATCTGATACACGCCGAAGATGATCAGAGTGATGGTAACGATCTGCTGACTGGACTGAATAGAGTGCGTCACGATATTGGAGTAATGACGAGATTGAGTCTGCCATTGAGAGAGCGACGAAATCGTCTGTTCCCAACGCTTCTGGGTAATACCCTCTGCATTGTTTTGCTTGATATCCGGAAGGGTTGTTAAGCAATCAAACAGCTGGGCTTGTCTTTGTGTCGAGAGACGTGCGGTTTCATCGAATGTTTTCTCGACCTTGCCTTTCATCGCGATGCTCAGCACAATCAAAACAAGCATGATCGCGACAGGTATGAACATCATTGCGCCACCGAGCCAGCCGATAAGCAGTAGGAATAACAAAGTGAATGGCAGATCGACTAAAGTGACTAACGAGATAGAAGTGAAGAAATCTTTCACGCTATCGAAGTCTTGAAGCTGTCTGGCAAATGCGCCTACCGATTGAGGTCGATTTTCGAGCTTCATACCAAGGACTTTCGAGAACAGCTGAGAAGACAACTTGTTATCAATATAGCGCCCAGCCATATCAGTCACAGAGCTTCGTGAGCTTCTCAATACCCAATCAAAAATAACAACGATACCAACGCCTGCTGCTAATACCCAAAGCGTGTTAAACGCTTGGTTTGGCACAACACGGTCGTACACATTCATGGTAAATAACGGAACCACTAGCGCAAGCACGTTGATCAAGAACGAAGCGATAAACAGATCGCGATACCAAGGCTTCACTTCTTTGACCACCCGCCACAACCAACGGGTGTTGGATTTACTGTCATTGCGCTCATGTGCCTGAACACGGGCGTCATCAAGCGCTTGAGCACCCACTTGCCAAACAAATGCATCCACTTTAATGACTAAGTCTTTAAGGAGAATTTGTTGGCTTAAGTTGGATTCACAATTCAATACTTGAAAGTCGCCAACGGAGCTTTGGGTTACGACAAGAGGAGACCCTGTAGCGGACTCAACAGCAACAACAGGGAACTGACATTGATTCAATAATTCTTTTTTAACGTGGCTCAGCGTTAACCCCGATTTCTCAATCGCTCTTGGAAAAAGGGATTCATTGAGCCTGCCTTCATTTAAAGGTAGGCCAGACACTATTTTGGAAGGGTGACTGCGAACATTAAAATGCTCACACAACCACTCAACACAAGCTAGCCAGCTGTCTTTTTGTTCTACCAATCTAAACTTCCTTTTATAGACTGTACATCTAACTTACAGCGTTAAATTATTGTCTTCTATCATTTTTTGTAAAATTTGTGCTTCTAATGCACTGCTACTGTCACCTTGATACAGATCGTCGTACGTGACATCAGCTAGCAAGATGTTTTGTTGAACGTCTTCGTCACCATTAGGTTTAATAGAAATGGTCACACCTTCACCAGATTCTTCTAAATCTAGATATTGTGTTGCCCCTAGCCCTGTATTAAGCCCTAGGCTTCCCAAAATACCCGAGAGGTCAATTGCATCAGTGTCTGGAGACGCATCAAAATCTTGAATCACATCGTAGCTTGGTGCTTCTGCACTCCCTAAGCCTGAAGATGCGAACACAAAATTGTCAGAGCCTGTACCGCCAATCAACAGATCGTTATCATCTGTCGCGGTAATCGTAGAATCCCCTTCAGCGACAAACTCAATCGATACGGTTTGGGGTAACCCGACCGCTTGGTTATTGCCTATCTCTGCAGACGGCTCTATCGTTAGGTCAAATTGATCACCACTGTTGTAGCCCCCGGTAATCGCTAGGTTAGGCACATCTGCCAAGTCCACCACATATTGACCATAGACCATAGAGCCGTGTGAGAACGTCAAACCTGCGGGAATATCATGAATTGTAATGAAGCCCACTTCTGAATCAGCAGGGTTTACAAGAGAAAGGTCTAAACCAAGAGGAATCGTGCCACTTGCTTCTGCCACGATCGAAGAATATTCAACGCTCAATAACGGTGCATCAGGCTCTGGTGTGATAATAAGCGTCATGTCTTGCGAGCTCGGGTCACCCGTGTCGACCACTAACTCACCGAGTACCGTATTTTGATCAACCGTTCGGCCGGTAATCGTAATATCGAGGTTACCAAACGCATCGCCTGCAAAGAATTCGAGCTCATCAACAAAACTTGCTTTAACGAGGATCGTCGCCTGTATGATGCCACCAACACTGGTGAAAGAACTGGTTTCTGATCCAATTCGAATTCGGTCTAACCCAACTAACCCTGATGGGTCCGAAGTTCCATTCACTGTTACCGTAATTGCTAAAAACTCATCACTGTTAGTTTCAAAGCTATTGGCATCAAGAGGAATCACGATGCCATCATCTTCACTTCCAGTGAGCTGTTCAGGTAAATCGAAGAACTCAACTTTGTCACCTATAGGGTTAACACCTACAGTAAATTCAGATTGTGTATAACGGATATCCGTCGTACCAATTTCTTGAGTAATCGCCTCTAGAGACAGATTAATGTCACCACTAAAGTCTCTTGGTGGCAGAATGACTAGATTAGATAACTGACTTGGATCTAACTGCCACTCATAGGTAGGGTTTCCATCGAAGGTACCGCCATCAGCACCATTGTTTGGAACCAACTCATAGTTGTCTCCGATTTTAATAGCGACAACTGCGCCTTCAGGAACTCCCTTTAACGAAAGCGACATGTTTTCAGAACCATCTTGGTCAATGAGCTCTGCGCTAAGTGATGACAATGAAATGTAGTTATCCTCGTCGCCGACTATATCCTCTGTCACCAAGTTCGCCGCATCAGCGACTGGCTCAACGGTGATCGTGACTACGGTCGTTTTATCTTGCGTATCCGTTTCAACGACACAATCCGCTTCATCGGTAATATTTGCAGTTACCGTGAAGGTGATATCGCCGCTGTAATGTTCAGGTGGTGTTACCAACACATCACTCAAGCGGCTAGGATCCGTTACCGTCCAAGTACCATTGCCATTATCAACTAACAACCCGGTGTCAGTTGGAGTTTCAGACAAGGTCGCTCCATTCGAAATGCTCACCGTTAGAGAGTTAACGGTTTCTTTACCGGTAGCGCTATTGCCTTCACCAGTGATTAATTGTCCATCTTCAACGCTATCACCAAGAACCAGTTCAAGGTTAAGGTCTGTCGCGATGTCTTCTTGAATGGTTGTGGAGTCGGCTTCAACCGTAATGTCATCGACCACAGGCAGAACTTGGATACTAATGGTTTGGGCCGTCGTCACCGTATCACCGCTACATGGTGAGGTCTCAATTGTCTCTATGGTGAAATCAATACACCCTGCAAAATCTTCATCCAAGCCCGTTAACGTTAGTTTCGAGAGTCCATCTGCAGTGATCGAGTAACCAACTACTTCGCCAGCCGCGTCATATTCCGCAATAACACCATCACCCGAAATCTCGACGCCTTCAGGAAGAGAATCGGCAGGAATATAGAAAGAGATTTCATTGTCTGGATCACTGCCAACATCGGTGTTTAGCAAGCCAGTGAGATCAATATCTTCCCCTTCAGGTGTTTTAATTTCGCCATCGGGTTGAATCGGGCTTGGTGGGCCAACAGGGTCACAAGAACCGCCACCGCCGTCATGACCAGTAATTTGCAGCGGGAAAGTCGCATCAATATATCTCGCATCTTCACCATCAATCACACGAGCACGAACCACAATATCCAGTACCGGAGTATCACTTGGGCTGGAAATCGTCGCATTATCTAAAATGTACGCTGCGAGCTCTTGGAAAGAGTCACTCGTTAGCCCATCCGCCGATATGATCCAATTCCCAGAGCTATCTTGCGCAGCACCATTAGGGTGCTCAACAATCAACGAATAGCCGTCGGGAATCTCGATCAAAATATAATCTAGGTACTCTGACCCATCGATATCCGCGTCGACGAACGTCACGGCGTTAGAGATATCAACAGGCGAGCCATCTGTACTCTGTAACAGCTCTGTAGAGCCTTCTAATCGAGTATCTAGCTCGACACGAGCATCGACAGTCACGCTAATGGATCCGGTAATATCTTTAATATCCGTTGCACCAGTTGGAGAGGTATCCGTGACTTCATAGGTGATAGGAATTGAGAATGTTCCGCTTAAATCTTCTGTCGCTGTAACAGAAAGCCTGCCGCTGCTTAGAAGATCCGAAAGCGTTGGCGTTGTTGAGTCCAGTAGAGTATCCAAATCTAAGCCTGAAGCTGGGACCTGAATAACACTCCCATCAAAATAAAGAGTGAGATCTGCAGGTAGGCTATCAATGACATATCCCGTCAAGGATTCGCTGCCATCAATATCCTGATTCACTGAAGGTTCAAGGTTCAGGCCGATTTGACTGTCTTCGATGCCTTGAGTACTGACCACTTGACCGTCTTCTTGATCAACGACCGGCGCTAGCTCTACTTTAAGTGTCATAGGAAACTCGCCCGAATCACCATCGGGCTCAGTTGAGATAGCAATAACGGTGAGTTCTAATTCACCACTAAAATCAAGAACTGGCTTGAGATACAGATCATCCAGTTGAGCGTTAGAGACTTGGAATACGGGCCCTGTCACATCATCAACATACGCAATCGTCAGCGATACTGGTTCACCCAACGCATCCACCAGCAAAGTACCTTCAGGAATGTTAGTAAGCAGTATGTTGATCTCTTCTGAAACATCGTCATCCGTCGTTTGTATGAGGAAGTCGAGCTGTATTAACCCATCTTCATTCAAGACCGATTGGTTGCTGATGACTTTACTGTCACTGTCGTATTGCCAATGACCATTACCACCGTCTACCGCGATAGGTTCATCCACAACACCTTTCAAAAAGATATTGATGGTTTTTGTATCACTTGACGCTTGCCCATTGATAGGAATAAGTGAATCGATCGTCGACTCAGTCGCTATTGCTGTTACGTCTATTGACAGATCTTCAGTAAAGGAACTGATGTCTTCTTTAGGCTGAATATAAGCAACACCATTGGCGATAGCTTCGGCAGTGACTGAATAGGAATTATTGCCTATCTTTGCGGTACCATCACCTTCAACAGACCAGCCATCTTGAACTTGGATAATATAACTTAACGATTCAGAACCATCGGTGTCCGCCAAAGCGCCTTCAATAACGTCTTTGAGGTAAATAGCTTCATCCTCTAGTCCCTTGTAGTCTTTAACAGACACATGAGGAGTATCAGCATCAGGTGAAATATCGACAGTAACGGTATGTACAATACTTGCCGTTTTATCATCTGGGTCAGCGAATGAATTGCCAGACTCTGTTGCAACCGCAGTAATCTCAAACTCAAAGCGACCCGCTAGGTTGTCGTCAGCCCTGATTTCCATTTTATCAATCTGAGCCTGTGTGTAAGATTTCCCTTCTTTGACTGCGTTGCCATTTAACGTCAAATTCAAGCCGTCAGGAATCCCACTAATCTGGTAGCTCAATGTTTCTGACGTATCTTGATCCACCAGCTGAGCTGTTATGTCCAAACTGACTGGGTCTGAGTCATCTTCTACTGAATGATAGGAGAATACGGAAGCCGACCAATCCGGTGCATCAGCCACCGGTAAAACAGACACTGCAACATCAGCCGTCAGTTCTTTAGGATCCGTATCAGTGCTAATGATTGCGTTGATCGCTAGGATAACCGTTGAGGTGGTATTGGATTCATGAAGCGCGGGACGATAAGTCAACTGTCCATTAGGCCCAGTGAACTGACTATCAATCGCTGCCAATTGACTTCCAGACAAGGTGACCTTGCCGTCTACAACTTGAAGCAACACCCCATCAAGGTACAAGCTACCACCGTTTAGCGATGCTTCTGAGAACTCGATAGCAGTAACGGTTTCGCTTTGGTCGACATCGCCGGTTGCCACACTTACAACGATAATCGCGTCATTGTCTTCTGTGGTTTCAGAATCTTCATAACGAATAAAACCTTCGTTATCATCCAGAATAAGCTCAGCAGTACTGGTAACTTTATCACCGTCCGCATCTCGCACCAGATAATCGATGTCATCGACGATCTTAGGATCTGCAGGGTTTGTTGATACATTGGGATTTGTAGTCAGCTGGTAGCTACCATCTGAAGAAAGCGTAAACTGACCGTAAGTAGACCCACCATCATAATCATTAATTAGATTAATCGTGATAGGAGTGCCTGCGTTATCAAAGGTATAGGTAGTACCGCGATAGTCAAAACTTACAATGGTTGCGCCATCGGCACCTGCGAATTTTTCTGTTAGAAATTGTCCATTAAGGTCATCACCCTCAACCATTTCAATTGCCCCTGAACGCGCAACTGGGACAGCATCTGTTACGTTGACAGAATAAATTGCCGGATCAGAGCTATCGCCGTCCGCATCGTTGACCACCAGTTCAAAATTGAGGGCTAGATTATTCTCTCCATCAGCATTGGCGTGATCGAGAGGTGCATAAAGGTCGAACTCTGTTGTCCCGTCAGTATTAAAACGAATCCTAAATATATTGTTTCCATCAGAATCTTGACCGTAATACCAACCATCAGAATCGACAGCTTGCAGTGAAATGTCTTTCCCTGCACTCGAATATGAAAGTGCATCAAACGCAGCGGTGTCGACCGTCACAGAGACAACATCATCGGAACCTTCGATTATTCCTAACGAAGGGCTAGAATCTTCAACACCAACCTGTTCGCTGTCTCCAAGCAGACCGTCTTCATCAACAGAAATGCTTCCGATAACAGTAATTTTAGGGTTTGCACCATCGTAAATCTTAATATCAGATTCTTGTGTATCTCGTGAACCGTCTGAATCGATGGTGACGATTGAGGCTGGAATCGACAGCTCTGTGTCCTTCACACCGGTTCCGTGGTCTATTGACTGGTACAAATCAATCTCAACCGTGACATTCGTGGAACCATTGGCTTCTAAGCTAAAATCTTCAGGAAGTCTCACTTGGAAAACAGCATCGCCATTCGACAATACCGCATCAAACGTTCCATCCCCATTATCTCGCCAAGACAATGCTTCACCATTACGTGTCACCGCCTCACCGTCACTATCAAGAACGGCTTGGCCAGTTGTCACATCTAACCCCAAGAACACGAGTGGATCGTTGCCCGCACTCACGGCTAAGCTTGCACTCGCTGTTGTTCCAACACCAGACGGGGTTGTATCAGCAACAGGGTTTTCACTCAACTCGACCATGCCAGAGCCAATCGTAGGCTCCCCACCATCCGTAATCGAGACGTTCAAGGTTAATTGAGTTTCATCGTTGTCATCATCTTTTGCTGTGATGACAAAAGGAATTTGGTCGGTTCCATTCGTTTGGTCGAGGCCCTTGAATAGTTCAAAGGTGTAAGTGACATCAGTATCGATCTCACCTGACAGAGAGGTAAAGCTCAAGGTGAACGCTTTATTTTCAGCACTTTCAGAGCCAACATAACCAGTAAGTTCATTTCCGTCTGCAGAGACCACATAGATGATCTGTACACCCCCACTAAACAACTGCGGCTGATCTCCAACATCAAAAAATACAGACTCAACAAAGTCACTTCCGACGTTGAGATTGAAAGTGCCAGTATCTGAAACACTGCCGTGAATAAGATCTGATTCGTCCACAGCAGCATTGCTAGTTGAAGTTAATATTGGGTCGGCTCCATCCTGGATGATCCAGTCGAATTGCCCTTGTTTTAAAGAAGTGCCATCTAAATCCGTTCCATCAATAGTAAGTGGCAGGGTGATGGAGTCGTTGCTGAACAGGTGGTTGATAGACTGTTCTAACACTAATGTGACATCTGCTAGAACATCGATACCACTAGCGACTGCACTCAACGTTAGCGTGAATATCGTTTCACCATTTGCTTGTGCGGTAATCGTTTTACCATCATTCGCTAACGTGTAGGTTAGAGGAAAGTTCTCATCTCCGGTCGTCAAGCCCAAGGCGTCTAACTGCACCAGAGTATTAGCATTAAATACAATAGAAGCGGGATCTGGATTATCTGATCCAGCGGAAACGGTAAACTGGCCGACTACAGTTTGAATTCCCTCAGACACATCACCTTCAGAGCTGGTCGTTGTCCCATCAACAACTAGCCCTGCATCACCATCAAAAATATCAATGACCGCAGTGCCGTTTCCGAAATCATTACTGATGTCGCCAGCAACATAGTTGAAGGTGATGTTCTGATCAACTGTGTGGTCCAAATTCCTGTTGGCGACGAACGTCCAGTGGCCATTCGCAAATACGGTCAAGGTGCCTTCGCTAGTAGCAAATGAAACCGGAGAGCCACCAACAATCGTCTTGGTCGTACCATCAACTTCAACACTTTTTATCGTAAGTTGAGTATCCAAATCGATGTCGTTATTCAACACGTTCCCTGACGCAATCTCACCCTCGATCATTTGATAAGACTCATCAAAAACCAGAGGTTCAGAATCTTTGATGACAATAGGTAAACGTCCTATCACTAACTCCGTTGTACCATCAGCATCGGTTTGCAAACCTTCGATGAGCAGAGCCGTCAGAATTGAATCTAACCCAGCTTCCTGATCAATCGCCTTATAAAAATTGATATTTACGTTGCTGCCGGAAATTGACGCATCGAATACTTTTTGCCCATCGCTTCGTGTGCCAATTAGGCTTTGTTTATCAGCCGATACAGCAACGGTTATCGATAGGGTTTGAGAAGTTAGTGACTCTGCGATGCTTTGATCATCGCTAAAAGAGAAGTCCGCATAATCGATGCGAATATCAGAGGTCTGAGTTTGATTTCCAAAAATCCCGACAACAGTTTCTGAGAACACAACCGACTCGGGCAGTATAATGCTTGGCATATCATCGATAGCTTGATTGCCTACCGTATTGAAAACTTTGGCATCAACCGTCCATTCTGACGCCAAGTTTAGGGACGAGACATCTATATTTTCAACAACCCAATTACCTGATGCATCAACAACACCCTCAAACACAAGAGTCTGAGAGCCATCATTAACTTCAATATAAACAGGAAGACCTTCGGCAACATTGGTTGTGCCTTGCATGGTTGTAAGTTGGCCGCCACGAAATGCCAAAATACTAAAACCGTCTAGCGTATCAATGTCTATAACAGGCGAAACAGTATCAATAACAATTTGCCCTGCGCTATTTATTGCAGAAGCAGGGTTACCGGCAACGTCAACAGTGTCAGCCTCAATTTGAATGCCACCATCGGAAAAGCTGGTTAGATCCACGCCTTCAACTGACCAAGCACCATCAATCACAGTTGCCGTCAGAACAATGACATTCGTTGTGCTGTCAGAAATACGAATATTGACCGTTTGGCCATCTTCTACGTTCTGTACCGTACCAAAGAATTTAGCCGACTGAATTTCGAAGCTATTGAGGACACCGTCGCCACCATCATCAACCGCAGCGGTGATGTCCGCTAGCGTATCTTTCACGATCGTGTCGGTCGCTGTTGTAGGGTTTCCAGCAATATCGATAGTATTGGCAACAACGGTTAGCTCACCTTCTGCAAAGCTTGAGTAGTCTTGAAGAGTCAGAGTCCAAGTTCCGCCGGATACTTCCGTTGTGTATTCTTGTATCGTTCCTTGGCTATCGGTAATTGAAATGTTGATGGTTTGCCCATCTTCTACATTGGCAATCGTACCAACTAGCACCCCATTCGATATTTCAAATTGATTGTAAAACTCATCACCAAAGCCATCGAAGTCAACCTCAATGTTGGCTAATGTGTCTTTGATTGTGGAATCGTTAGCTGCAATGCTATTGCCAAAATCATCAGCAATGACAGCATCGACTTGAAGATCCCCCTCCTCCAATGAAGAGAGGTCGACGCCATTGACGACATACGTTTCATCGCTTGTGATGGCTGTGGTGGTTACTGTGTTTCCGTTAACATCAGTGATGGTCAGAACAACGGTACGCCCGTCTCGAACATCCACTGCCGTGCCCGTAATCGTGACACTTGGTACTTCAAACTGATTTTCGTAACCGTCTCCACCATCCAAAATATCAACGGTTAATAGTGCACTAGGTAACAGAATATCAAGGTTACCCTCATTCGAGGTTGTATCTTCGTCGGCATATTCTGCAGGACGCGTATCAAAACCCGCCTCAGCGAGCGTTTCATCTAAGGTGGAACGAACATAAACAATAAATGAGGCGCTGGAACTAGGTTGGTCATTTACTGAGTTAGGCTGTTGAGGTGCGCTTTCAATATTGTTGACGAGTTCGGTGACCACCTTTTCCAACTGTTGTTCAACTGCGGCGATTTGTGGTTCGGTTAGGGGCTGAGCCTCTTGTAAATTCTGAGGTTCAATGCTGACGACTTGCACGCCTTCAACTTTTGGCTGCGTAGCAGGTAATTGAAGCCAAGTCCCATCAGGGAATACTTGCCACACAACACCACCAACTTCGATATATAAAATAGGATCCATCCTAAACCTCTTCCTTACAAAAACGCTGACCTTGAGAACATCAATTTACTCAATAAAAAGCCGGAGAAATCAGCACACTCTCTTTAGTTAATACTAGCAAACAACAAACCATTAACAGTTAATTATCACTAATACGCTGTAAAGTAAACCGATAGGCTGTGACTGCATTCAGTTATATCTATCGTCACAAAATACATTCAATGAATGTGTCATAATGTTGAAATTACTGGTTAAATTTCAAGGAATGTCATGACTGCAACGAACTATCTCAACCAATTGAATCAAAAGTATCTTGCGACTCATAAAGCGAAAGAAGACTTCTTTTGGGATACATATATGGGGATCAGTGACGACCACGATGGCTCGACACTCGCGCAGACTCAGTGGACGGAATTTCTAAGCTCTGCCGAACAGATTACTGCTATCGAAACGCAACTCGCTGCTATTGATGAAATTCAAGATCCTCTCGAAAAAGAGAGTACGCTGACAGGCTTGAATGGTTGGTTGGCGACCTTTAGATCTCACGCTATTGAGTCTGAGCAGTCACAGAAGCTTAAATCCGATCTCATAAAGTTTGAGGCTGAACTGTTTGAGAAAAAACAGAATCATGTAATGACTTACGTAAATGAAACAGGTGATGAAACAGAAGGATCGCTGCCCGTTTTAGGTTCAGCCGTTAGAAGTAATGGTAATGAACAAGTTAGGCTTTCTGTACATCAAGCATTATTAGATTTAGAGCAATGGCTGCTGGCTAACGGCTTTATTGAGCTGATCAAAAAACGTAACCAATTTGCTCAATCACTGGGGTTTAAAACCTTCTTTGATTACTCGGTGGTAAAAACCGAACAGATGACGACAGAACAACTGTTTACGATTCTGGATGACTTCGAAGCACGCACGCGTGATAGCCATCAGCAAAGCCTAGCCAATTTGGCAGAGCAGAAAGGCGAGAATGCACTTCAAGCCCATAACTTTACCTACTCTTTTGCAGGTGACGTTATGAATGATCTTGACCCGTATGTTCCGTTCTCAAAATCATTAAGACGCTGGATAGAGTCTTTTGGTCGCCTCAACATTGAATACTCTCAAGCGACATTGAAACTCGATTTACTTGATCGCAAAGGAAAATACCCTAATGGCTTCTGCCATGGCCCTATCCCTTCTTTCTATGACCAAGATGCTTGGGTTGCGGCCCAAGTTAATTTCACTAGCAACGCTAAGCCCGATCAAATAGGCAGTGGCTATGATGGGATTAACACACTATTTCACGAAGGTGGTCACGCGGCGCATTTTGCTAATGTAAAAATGAACGCCCCTTGTTTCTCTCAAGAGTTTGCGCCGACTTCGATGGCTTATGCTGAAACACAATCCATGTTCTGCGACAGCTTGTTAAATGACGCTGACTGGCTAAAACAGTACGCTCTAAATGCGGACGGGCAACCTGTGCCAGATGATCTAATTAAAGCCATCATCGACAATAAACAGCCCTTCCGAGCTTACCAAGAACGCAGCATTCTTGTGGTTCCATATTTCGAGCGAGCCCTGTACGAATTAGCTGATGAAGACCTCACGCCTGAAAAAATCACGGCACTTGCTCGTAGCAGTGAAAAGGCAATTCTTGGATTGTCTTGCAGCCCTCGTCCACTAATGGCGATCCCTCACTTATTGTCTGATGAAGCATCTTGCTCATACCAAGGTTATCTATTGGCTCATATGGCGGTGTATCAAACACGAGCTTATTTCACCGACAAGTTTGGTTACTTAACAGATAACCCAGAGATCGGGCCTTTGTTGGCGAAACACTATTGGCATAAAGGCAATAGCGTGAACCATAACGGTACAATCGAAAGCCTGACTGGGGAAGGTTTTAATGCCAAATATCTCGCTGACGAGTGTAACTTATCGCCAGAGGAGGCTTGGGCGATTGAGGAGCAAAAAATCAAACAGCTGTCGACAAGAGAACGTGCACCAGTCGCGGATTTGAATGCGAAGGTATCGATCGTTGATGGAGCAACTGAATTAGCGAATAATGCAAAGTCGAATGACCAAATGTGTGATGATTTTGAGCACTTTATTATTGAGCAATACGGTCGATAGATTGAGTTTTAATGCTAATGAAAAAGGCAAAAATGAGTAGTGATGTGATTACCGAGGGAGGTTGACGGTCTAATTACCGAAGGACTCTGTCACAGTCT
>NZ_JBFSUL010000050.1:0-38102 GCF_041467395.1 Vibrio sp. 10N.247.310.98
AACGATTGTTCTGGTTAAACTCTAGGAACGTGGCCAATATCAGTTGACCACTACACAACACCCTAGCACTCACCCAATTGTGGTTATCAGGAGGAACGTCCTCTCACGAATTCATTCCCGCTCAGCAAAGGCTGAACTTCGTTACATTGTCGGGTTCGCTGCTTTATTCAGAACCCTAGGGTCATCTGGTGATACAGATGGTTCACACTTGTTGCGGTGAACAGCACTTCATACGACTTCAGGTCGCACGGACAGAAGCGTGTCAGTGACTTTCCTAAATTAGTAATCAATATATAAGAATCGGCACAAGCTCAAATGAAGAAGCGAGCACGTGGAATAACGATCCGAAATAGAGGTCAAGAGTTAGAGGTGTTAATCACAGAGTTAACTCAATCCCTACGAGGCTGGCAACACCACTTCAAACTCGCCACAAGTCAAAGTGCCATACAGCGCTAAGATGAGTGGATGCGGCGTCGTTTAAGATACTACCGCTTGAAGCAACACAAACGCAGGCACTGCCATAGCGACAAGGTGTAACAGAGCGAAGTGCGTGGAAGCTAGCAATGTCAGATAAAGGTTTATGGCGGTTGGCGTTAACGGCACCGGTAAATCATGCTATGCCACTCAAATGTTACGGTGAGATGGGTATGAGTCACTATATTAGGAGTCATACGGCTCACGCTTGTACGGTAGTGTGAGAGGATAGAGGCCAGAAGGCCTCCTCCTACTCGATTTAATTAGTACCGAACATCAATTCCGTTCGAGCATTCAATTTAAGAACTCTTGGAACCTCCGAGAATTCACCTTTATTTGCATAGTCCATTAGTACATTCATTTGATTCTTAGCCATCTGGCTTAGATTGTATGAGTTTAACCAATAGAAGGACGGCTGATACAAGTACATTCCTTCTTCGTCGGATTTAATTTTAGATACAGGGAATACATCAGGTAGAACTGTATGTACTACAATGAAATCACCCTTTTTAGGAACTACTTCTGAGTAAGAATTGTTGTTGTCTGCTCCATAGTAATATTGAGCCCAGTAAGATGTGTAAGCATAACAATCTTTTGATTCTTCATGACCTGAAGTTGCACCTGCCTTGTCTTTCATACTCTGATAGTCGTACTGAGAGGCACAGAGAGCGGTTTTATCATTATTTAGCGGTGCAACATATGTCAAAGGATAGATTCTATTCCAATTTATATCTTTACCATCCACTAAAGTTACAGGGTTGAACCCAGCATCTTTGTAGGCGTTAGAAGCAACTTGTAACTGAGCTGTATGAGCTTTATGTACGGCACTTTCTAACTCAAGAAGGCTCATGTCATTTTTAGGAACGATACTAATGAGAACATTCTTTTTGTATTTCTTTGTCATAGAAGACTTAGTAGCTTGCAAACCAATTAGTCGAGTAGTTGCTTGAAAAGGGTTGAATGCAGAGGTGAAAGTACCAGCAGCGACACCAACTTGAGTTGCACTTAAAAAGACATTGTGATTTTTGTTACTGAAGTCATCCAAATTGTTATATCTAGTTGGGCTTTGACGCGAATAAAGTGACATTACCTGCATGGCTTCGCTATGAGTGATGGTTTCTCCCTTTTTGGTATAGTTGAAGCTTTGAAAAGGGGCAGCGTACTCAAGGCCGCGCTCCGTTTGGGAAGAGTGGATTGTTACACAACCAGAGATTGTTGATAATGCGATTAACGTAAGTGTAGAGGCTTTTACTAATGATTTCATTTGCTTATGTTTATCCAATTTAAGGTTGTTTACATTATATGAATAATAAATATTTCAACACTGATCACCATCGCAAATTCTGAAGATATCGAGATGTTGTCTAAAACATTTAGGGGGAAAGATGAAGCAGCAGGTAAGGTTTTCTTACCTGTTGCTAGCGTGTTTCGGGGCAACGACGATTTACGAAACAACTTGTTTCGCATTTTTGCAAGACCCTCTTGCAAAATTTAGGTATTAAAATTTTTCCAACAGGCTGTTGGACAATTGGGACATGTAGGGGGTGTTGCAAACTCTGCAACTACTGAGGATTACTCGTACTTGTTCATTAGCTAATCCTATGGGTTTTACTGTGGCTCCTGAAACGTTTGGGGGCATAGGGAAGAGCGCCTGACGCTTGTATACATGTGTAACTTATCTAGAAACTAAATCCATCGTTCTCGTTGATTTCAAATGCTTCATGCTCAGGTTTTAATATACCACTGATCAAATCCCACCCGTAACATTCCACTTCAAACATTTTCGAGACTAAAAGAACTATCAAGTTGCGCTTTTAAAAGAAATGAGCCATTTGAGGGCGGCCGAGTTCCCCCCGAACTCGACCTGTTCCAGACGCGCAAGCAAAGGCGTTTGGTTTCTGGCGTACTCATAAATTAACCAATTTCAGTTTGTTGTGTAAATAATCAATAGTTTGGCAATTGATAGGTAGGTCGTATTTCGCGGTGCAAAAGCATAGAAATGAATGATGGCGAGTGTGATGCCTGAACTCAGGCAAGGAGGCTGGCGTATTAAAGGGAAAGGGCTGACACAATATGAAACATAGCTTGCTAGTTTATAATATCGTTAAATTTAAATTTGCAGGGATTTATAACTAGCTAGTGGAGTGTGCTAGTTTTAAGAGTTGGTCATCTTTTATTCTGGTGTTATGCACTGCTTTTGAATTTAAAGTTAGTTTTACTATCTGAATTATTATTTCTGACGGGATAAATGATTGTTTAATGTTGATTTGACAAGATCTTCAAGTATCCTTTATGTAAACAAAACGTTAAATATCGAAAGTAAATTAACAATCATTAAGGAGTCGATGATGTTACATGCTCACGAAAATACCCTACATATTACCCACCTCAGTAACCACGCAGTTGAGGAGTTGTCACCTTCATTCTCTAAGCTACCAAGTACAGAGCATGCGGATGGCCAGTTTCGATTGAGAAGGTACTCGGTGGTTCAATTCAGTAATGGACAAGTCGTTGAGCTAGACAAACATAACTTTGTTCAGTCTGAAAACATTAATCACTTTCAAGGTGATGTTGTTCGTCAGTTCGAGCCGATTGAAGCACCAATTCTAAGCAGCCAAGGCATGCAAGAGATGTGTGAACTGTTTATTGAAACCAACGGGCTTGAAGACGGACAAGAAATCGAAATCCATCAAATCCGCATCGCCGCCATTTTTGAAGAGACACAGGTTGCGCCTGAAGGCGTGCACCAAGATGGCTTCGACCACATCGCGTTAATTGGTGTGAACCGTCATAACATTGTTGGTGGCGAAATCATGCTGTACCAAGATTCACATGAAGCACCATTCTTTAGAAAAGTGTTAGGTGATGGCGAAGTGGCAATGCTTGCTGATAGTAAGCTTTGGCATAATGCACAACCGATTCGTACCATAGACCACGGCGAGATGGGCTACATGGATGTGTTTGTATTAACGGCTAAGGATGCGCGCAATGTCCTTCACTCTTAATGATGTGCGCCAACAGTTTAGCGCGTTAGGCCAATATCATAACGGCAAGCCTGTGACCTTTTTTGATGGTCCGGGTGGGTCTCAGGTGCCTGAGAATGTTTTAGCTTCAATGACGGAATACCTTGGGCATTTCAATTCAAACCTAGGTGGGCACTATTTTTCTAGCCAGAAAACGACAGGCTTGATGCAGCAAGCACGAGAGTCGGTGCAAGCGTTACTGAATGCTGAATCTTCTGGCAATGTTGTGTTTGGTGCCAACATGACCTCGCTGACGTTTCAGCTTAGCCGTGCGATCAGCCGCGATTGGAAAGAGGGCGATGAAGTTATCGTCACGGCGTTAGACCATTACTCAAATGTATCGAGCTGGCAGCAAGCGGCAGACGACAAAGGCGCGATTGTTCGCCAAGTTCGTGTAGACGAGTCGGATTGCAGCCTAGACATGGCGCACTTTGAGTCGCTGCTTAACGAGAAAACCAAGCTTGTCGCGGTGACATTTGCTTCGAACACGACAGGCTCTATTGTCGACATGGCAAAAGTTATTGAACTTGCACATCAGCATGGTGCGCAGGTTTATGTCGATGCCGTACATTACGCACCGCATCACTTGATCGATGTTCAGCAACTGAATTGTGATTTCTTAGCGTGCTCAGCTTATAAGTTCTTTGGCCCGCATGTGGGCATTGCTTATGTTGCACCTCAATGGCTACACACGTTAAAGCCTTACAAGGTAGAGCCTGCAACCAATATCGGCCCAGGCCGTTTTGAAACAGGTACGCAAAGCTTTGAAGGCCTTGCAGGTGTGATTGCGGCGGTAGATTACTTGGCGCAATTCGGTGAGCCAACCGACTCATTGCGTTCTCGTTTAGAGCAAAGCTACGCGCTTTATAATAAGCATGAAAGCCAGCTCAGTGAGTACTTCCTTAAACGCTTGTCTGATCTTGAAGGGGCAAAGCTTTACGGGAAAACAGAGTTTGATTCGAACCTAAGAACGCCAACCTTTGCGGTTACCTTTGAAAACCATTCTCCAGAGTTCATCGCCAAGAAGCTGGGTGAACATAATATCTGTGTGTGGAACGGACATTTCTACGCATTAGGTTTGGTGAAACAGTTGGGTATTGAAGAGCAGGGCGTGGTGCGTATTGGTTGTATGCATTACAACTCGATTGAAGAGATCGACTTGCTGTTCAATGTGCTTGAAGGGATCTTGCGAAGTAATTAGCGAGAAGCCATTAGCAAGAAGTAATTAATAAGAAGTCACTTGCCTTTGCTGTTTGTGCCTTTAGATCGAAAAAAGAGCATGCTTTTCTCAAGAGTATTGAGTAGGAAGCATGCTCTTTTTATTTGATTGAGCTTATTTGAACAACGCCAGTTATTCGAATAAGCCCTTGATTTAACTAAGACAGGTGCTTAACCAGAGTTGCACCTACAGCGTGCGCGCTGGTTGGGTTTTGGCCAGTAATCACTCGCTCATCAACAATCACAAGCTCTTGCCAAGGTTGAACCTTGTTGAAACGCGCTGCGCTGCGAGCAAGAGACTCTTCCAGTAGGAACGGAATGTCGTTGATGGTGCCAAAGTCGATCTCTTCTTCACGTGTAAAGCCAGTCACCGATTTAGAGCTTAGTAGCTTCTCGCCGTTGCTTAAAACAATCGGAAGCAGCGCCGCAGGGCCGTGACATACTGACGCAATCACACCACCATCTTCGTAATGCTTAGCCGCAATAGCAGCGAATTGCTCGTTGGTTGCTAGGTCTGAAAGCAAACCGAAACCACCTGGGTAGAAGATAGCATCGTAGCTTTCTGCATTAATTTGGTTTACAGGAATCGTATTGTTGATGCGGTTTTGGAAGTCATCATCAGCCAAGATCTCAGCGTTTACTGAATCCCCTTCAATATCGGTTCCGTACAATGGGCCTTTACCACCCTTGATAGAAGCGATGTCGTACTCAAAACCCGCAGCAATGATCTCTTTGAGAGCATGAGTCAGTTCAGGCGCATAAGTACCATTCGCTTGATCTGTATCGCCTAGTGTTGCGTGGTTAGTTACAGGTATTAGTATTTTTTTCATGATTCGTCCCTTTGAGCTGCTGTTTTTTTTATTTAGGTGCTGACGCTTTTCGTTAAGCACTGAAGCTTTTCGTTAGGCGCTAGGTATCGCGTTGTTACTTAGCTATCGCCGCCTTGTTGTATCTAATACTAGTTCCAAACTGATTAGGTGATAATATACGAAACAGGCAAAACATTGTTGCTATATAGCAAAGATAGAATGCGAGTAGATTAAGTATGGATAGCTTTGAAGGGATTAATGAATTTGTTGCGGTCGCCGAATGCCACGGCTTTTCAGCAGCCGCTAAACAGCTAGGTTGCAGTACCAGCCATGTGAGTCGGCAGGTTTCAAGGTTGGAAGAGAGAGTGGGAGTGGCCCTGCTTGCGCGTTCAACACGGATGGTTAGCCTGACTGAATCGGGCCACACCTATTACCAACAGTGCAAAGACTTGGTGATTGGGCTACAACAGGCCAATGAACAAGTCACGTCTCAGCAGACTCAGCTTAGCGGTACTTTACGTGTGAGTGCGGCAGGCGCGTTTGCAGAAAATCATGTCGCAGCGGCGCTGATGGAGTTTGCTAAAGATCATCCTGAGCTCACCATAGAAATGAATTTCAATACCAAGATGGTTAACTTCATCGAAGATGGCATCGATTTCGCGATTCGTTATGGTCGATTGGACGATTCAGGATTGGTGGCAAGAAAGCTGGTTGATCGCCCGATGGCAGCGGCAGCAAGCAAAGATTACATTGCTGAGTTTGGTGCTCCAGCGAATCCAGAACAACTCAAGCTGCACAGCTGTATTATCGCCAACAGTGACCAGTGGTTGTTCGAGAACGATGGAAATCCGCTAACCGCAGTCAGAGTTCATGGCCGTTGGAAAAGCAACAATTCAAGCGCTGTACTGAAAGCTTGCGAAGAGGGGCTTGGCATCGTTTATCTTCCTAAAAGCAGTTTCAATGGCAGTCTTAGCAATGGAAAACTCGTCCCTGTGTTAGAAGAGTATTGGGGAGCGGGCACAAGCAGTTGGATTGTTTATCAGAACCGTCGTTTTCTTCCACAGAGAGCACGGTTAGCTATCGACTTCTTAGTCTCATATTTCTCTGATTGGAATGAATAGTTCGTAGGTTTAAAGAATAGTGCGCAGGTTTAAAAGAATAGCGAACAGGATTTGAAGTGGTTGGGAGCGGATTCTTTCATCAGTTCAAGGCCAAAAGTAGAAAAAGATAATGGTTACATTGGTATAGGTTATCTATTTCTGTTTTTTGACGCGAATAATGGGATTGAGATGCTTGTCTACTTTTACTAACTCGTGTTGGCAATTGAGTTGTAGAGAAGGCCGCAACAGTACGATATACTAGATGGCATATTAATGTCCCTAGCGCGTGATAGATTGTGTGGAAGCGTTGGCAGGATGTGTTGTTATGCTCCAGTTCGTGAAGTATAGCTATAATGCGGAGTTGGCAATGTCTTCAATAAATTTCGAATCCACGTACGGTGTAATAACTATTCAAGATATGAATGTAGTTAGTGTTGACGCTAATTATGCTCGTATTTATGGATACCAATCACCCGAAGAACTACTTTCTAATATCGATAGCTTTCTAGATTTAATCTCAGAAGATTACCATGTTTTAGCTTATCAAAATTACCTTGAAACGGTCAGCGGTCAACGAGATCCTCAGGTTCATACTTATACCAATGTTGATCGTAACGGTAGAGAGTTCACAGTGTTTTCTATCGACCATGTTACGGAGTGGCAGGGAAGACCTGCACTGCAAGTCACGGTTATCGATCTATCTCCTGCTATTCAGTTGCAAAATGCGGTGCGTGAGCAAGATAAGATGTATCACGATATGATCATGCAATCAGGACAGGGCATCTTGGTTCATCGAGATTTCAAACCGTTGATGGTCAATCAATCTTGGGTCAACATGCAAGGCGGCACGTCCATCGAGCAAGTATTAGAGCTAGAGTCGATTCTTGAATTGGTACCAAAACAGAATACGGATGGTATCAGTAAGCATTATCAAGCGATTGTGTCTGGTGAGTTGTCAGGAACTAGTACCGTGGTTGAAAATATAGGGTTCGACGAGGTTCACCGGTTCTTCAATATTTACGACAATGCGATTACTTGGAAAGGTCAGCCAGCGGTTCAGGTGGTGCTCGAAGATGTGACTCAAAAAGTAATGTTGGAGAAACAGTTACTTCATCAAGCGAATTACGATGAAATGACCAATTTGCTCAATCGAAGAGCGATTTACGATTGGCTGAAAGCGTATCTTGCTTCCGATAATCATGTTGTATGTATGCTACTTGATATCGATGACTTTAAATCGATCAATGATACTTACGGTCATATGGTAGGTGATGAAGTTATTTGTGCTTTGGCTAACATTACCAAGCGCAGTGCCGAGAAAGCCGGCGGAGTCGCAGGCCGTTGGGGGGGCGAAGAGTTCATTATATTTATCCCAAACACGTCTCTTGAAACAGCACACGAAGTGTCAGAAGAGATTCGCCAACAGTTCAATCAAGTTGAATTCAGAATCGATGAACAGTTACGATTTAATTCGAGTGTCAGTATCGGAATCAGTGATAGCCAAGCCTGTGAAGACGGTGTCACGATTGATGCACTCGTGAATTTAACCGATCAATCTCTCTATCGCGCGAAAGCCAACGGCAAGAATTGTGTAGACGGAGATGTGGTTGCGCTCTAACGCCTAAAATCGTCATCGAAAGCGAATAGGATCGACAACGAAAAATGCCCTCAAGTCATCACTTGAGGGCATTTTATTTTTTGGCTATTCACTAAGCGCTTCTAACTATAAGAAACGTTTAAGTTCTACAAGTTATGCAGACACTTCCACTTCGTAAGAGCCAAATTTACGGATGTTAATCACGCCCGTATCTAAGATTAGGTATTGGCCTTTAATACCTTGCAGCACACCAGATACTTCAGGGTTCTTGTCAAAGTTGTGCGACACAATCTTCACTGGGTGCTGTTCAACTGGGTAGCTCAATGAAGTGATGTTTTCGCTCAGAATCTCGATAGCATCATCACCAAACTTCGCTCTGATCTCTTGGATTTTATCCTCAACCAACGGCAACAGTTCTTTGGCTTTTTCTACCAATTCCATATCGTCGCCGTCGCCTTTAAGCAGCGTGCGCCAGTTGGTTTTGTCAGCAATGTGCTTTGCTAACTCAACTTCGATCAGGCCAGAAATCTGACGTGTTTTTACCTTCAAGATAGGCAAACCTTGAGTCGCGCCTTGGTCAATCCAACGGGTAGGGATTTGAGTGTGACGAGTGATACCTACTTTTAGGCTTGATGTGTTCGATAGGTAAACGAAGTGATCAACCATGCAGTTCTCTTCACCCCATTGAGGCTCGCGACACGTGCCTTCATCGTAGTGACAAGTCTCTGGCTTCATGATGCACATGTCGCAGCTTGCTAGCTTTTTCATGCACACAAAACAGTGGCCTTGAGAGTAGCTCTTCTTAGTTTTCTTACCACATGAGCAGCAAAAAATATTGCCGGTGTGAGTGAGGTTGATGGTTTTACCAATCAGAGGGTTTAGCTCTACAAACTCTTCGCCTACAGGCAAACGGTAGGTAACCGCGCCATCAAGGGAAGCACTCATCTTTTTGAGTGTTCCTTTTGCTAATAAAGACATGACATTACTCGTTGTATTTTGATTATTATTTCGTCGACTCGATTGCGCTGTGAGCAGGCAGTACGGTTAACGATGATTATGCGATGAGTATAACAAATAGAGCCTGTTTTTATACGCAATATTACTTGATTCTCGCCGTGAATAATCAACAGCAAATACATGCATTAAAATATAGTATGACATTTTGTTCGGGCGTGATATAACGTTTTTTAGTGATTTATTGGTATTAAGATCACTAATTTATCTAACTTGTTTTTTATCGTGAAATCCCAACTATAGGGATATTAAGCAGGAAGCTTAGACGTGAAGTGGATCCATAAGATTGTTATCTTTCTAGTTATCGCAACGCTTGCCATTGTGCAGTATTACCGTGTGAGCGGAAATCGTGTGATAACGGCAATTACCCCTGATAAATATGAATTTATCGCGACCAGTGATCAAGTTGATAGGGGCGTCAGTACATCCCAATTATCCTACGAAAATGGGCAGTATATTCTCGACTGTGAACTTAAAGAGTCGGAGTATCCTTGGCCTTATTGCGGCCTATCGATTCGTATCAATCCAGACATTACCGAAGGCCTTGATCTCTCCCAGTATCACACCTTTAGAGTGAATATTGATTACCATGCGGAAGCGGACTCTCGTGGCCGTTTGAGAACTTACCTACGCAACTACAATCCTGCTTATTCTGTTCCCGATGACGAGTACACACATAAGTACAACGGGATGGAGTTTTCTCCAGGAGTCGATGGTGGTGTGATTGAAATCCCGATCAAAAATCTGCAAGTGATGACATGGTGGCTGGCTGACAACGACATTGCGTTAGAGCATTCGGCCCCTGAATTTTCGAATGTGAATATGGTTGAGTTTGCTACTGCGTCTGGAGCGAAACTCGGTCACCACAGAATCGTCATCCGCAGTATTGAGTTCGAAGGTTCGTATATCACCGCAGAAAGCTTGTTCATGATCCTACTGTTTGTGTGGGTGGGGACGGGCACCGTATTCTTGCTGTCAGAGTTAAACCGTTCAAGAAAACGCATGGTGATCGCAGAGAAAAGACATCACCACTTAAAGAACGTCAATCGCGCACTGAGAGAACAGAATTTTGAATTTTCAGAGATGGCCCATCGTGATGAGTTAACCGGAATACTAAACCGCCACGCGATTCGTGATTGGTTGAAAATGCAGTCACAACATGTGAAGCAAGGACATGGCAAGCTGGGTATGTTGTATCTCGATATCGACTACTTCAAGAGTGTAAATGACAAGTACGGACATCAAATGGGTGACCATATTTTACGCGAGTTCAGCATGGTGGTGGGCAGTTCGATCAGCGCTACCGACAAGTTGGTGAGATGGGGTGGTGAAGAGTTCATTGTTTTTTGCCCTGAGACCGAAGCCGGAGAGGCGCAGATAAAAGCTGAACGCATTCGATTATTGGTTAGCCAGCACCTTTGGGTTCATGGCGATCCGCTGACATGCAGTATCGGTGTTGCCGAGATGAAGCAAGAGCGAGTGACAGAGACCATTGCTCGCGCTGATGAAGCTTTATATCAAGCAAAGCATTCAGGTCGAAACCAGGTGATCTTGAGTCACTAATCTGAAAATTGTTTTGATGAGTTTATAAGCCACACGTGCATATGTGACGTGTGGCGTTTTTATGGTTCTTCTCCCAAAAGCCAAAAACAAAAAAGGTGGCGCGGGGCCACCAAAAGGGAAAAGCGTTTCTTGTTTTTATGCGCCCGTTCTGTTGACTGATAGTTTCAAACTGAGCGGGCATTTTTGTACTGGTTGAACTGGGGGAAGTTCAACCAGTTTAGGGGAGCATTCCTGTAAGCATGCGCTTATAGGACGTTAGTGCTTACCAGAAGATCCAAGCGAACAGAGTCAGAACTAGGATACAAACTAGGTTCAACACCATACCGATTCGCATCATCTCTTTCTGCTTGATGTGACCCGAGCCAAACACGATTGCGTTTGGTGGTGTTGCAACAGGAAGCATGAAGGCACAAGACGCAGCAACAGCGATCAGTGCAGACAAAATAACTGGCGACATACCAAGTGCTTCAGCGATGGTTGCGAATACTGGCACCAGAAGTGCTGCACTCGCTGTGTTACTCGCAAATTCCGTTAGGAATACCACGAACGCTACCACGGCTAGAATCGTAAGCAGTACGCCAGCTGTTTCTAAAAATCCGCTTAGTGAGTGTGCTAAGAATACGCTGGTTCCTGTCGCTTTTAGAATGTTACTTAAGCAGATACCACCACCGAATAGGATAAGAACACCCCAGTCCGTTGTCTTCTCAACGTCTTTCCATTCCACCGCTCTAGAAGCGCCAAGCAGTACAATTGCGCCAATCGCTACTAAGCTATCAAATTTAGAGAATCCGCCAATCATTGCGTTGATTGGTTTACCGAATATCCAAAGCGTTACGGTTAGAAGGAAGATAGACAGTGTGATTTTCTTGCTGTTTGTCCACTCAACGGGAGCGTGGTCTAGCTCGAATTTGTGGTCAAGCTTTGGCTTAGTCATCACGTAAAGAATAATCATCGCGATTGGCAGTAAGATCATTGAGATTGGAAGACCTAGCGCCATCCACTCAGTAAAGCTCAAGCCAACTTCTGCAGCGGCGATTGCGTTCGGTGGGCTACCCACTAAGGTTGCGATACCACCAATCGATGCACAGTAAGCGATACCCAGCAGTACGAACACGTACGTGTTGCGGTCTTCACTTTGGTCAACTTTGTTCATGATGCCAAGAACAAGGGGAAGCATCATTGCAGTCGTTGCTGTGTTCGAAATCCACATCGACAAGCCTGCACTCACACCGAATAGCATGAACACCGCCACCGACATTCTGCCTTTTGCAATCAGCAGAACTTTGTCGGCAATCGCCTTATCGAGCTCTTGCTTGTTGAGCGCAGCAGCAAGGGCAAAACCACCCATGAATAGGAAGATGATTGGGTTCGAGAAGTTCGCTAATGCAGCGGGCGTATTGAACACACCAAACAAGACAGCCAAGAGTGGAACGAGCAGAGCGGTGATGCTGACATGAATAGCTTCGGTTAACCATAGAACCGCAACGAACACGAGAATACTCAAACCAGTATTGACTTGTGATTCGAAAGGAAGGGTGTTGAGCAAGAGTGCGAATAGTGTGAAATTACCAATTAATATCATGCTGTTGCGGGTGAACAACCAGTGTTTCAGTGTAGTAACAAGTGCCGTCATAAGACGCTCCTTTTGTTATCCTCGTTTTATTGGTGCACGACTTCATTGAGTCGTGCTTATTATTTTCGAGGTATATAGCTTGATGTAGGGTCAGACTTTGTTGGGAGAATGTTACTTAAGTTAATAAAGGCGTGTTGGTGTGTTTTTGTGTAACAGTGGGGAAATGTGAGGCAACAAATTCAAAATGTGTAGTTTTCTACACATCTGTCTCTGCTGGGTCTGCAATAGGGTTTGTTGTAGGATCTACAACAGGGTTTACAGAGGGGTCAGTCATAGGGTTTGGAATCGGAAATGATTCCGGTTTTGGACTCGATTGAATGGGCTCTTTAGGTCCAAGGAACTTTGGCGTTGTCCCCATAATATACAAATCTAAGAAGGCTTTGGTACGCGCAAAAACTTCACGCAAACGGATAGAGGTGCCTGAATGATTAGTAGGGCCTGAAACCGCTAAACATTGTGCATGAATATCGTAAGAATTAGCGATAAATAGTGCTCTTTCACAGTGGAATTTCTGAGTAATGATCAGGAAGTTGTCGGTGTCGAAGATCTTTTTAGCGCGAACAATCGAGTCTAAGGTTCTAAAGCCTGCGTAATCGAGGTTAATGCGTTCATCGGGTACACCCGCTTTCAGCAAGTCGCGTTTCATCGTCCACGGCTCATTGTAAGAGCGATGAGCGTTATCGCCGCTCAGTAGAAATTGGTCCACTTTTTCACGATCGAACAGCTCAATCGCGGCTTCGATTCGGTGCTTATAATAGTCGTTGAGTGTTCGACCCAAATATTTGCTCGTGCCAAGCACAACGGCGACCTCAAGCTCGGGCACTTCATCTATATCGTAGATGATGCGATCTTCCGCTTGCCATGAAACCCAATAATCGATCGCAATAACCGCAGCGCTGCCTACTAAGAACACGAGGAAAGCGCCAAACAGAAAACCTTGCAGTTTTTTGTAAGCTTTTTTTATGTAGCTACGGATAATGTGAGAATCAAATTTCACTCTCGGTATGGTCCTTTCACTGAGCATTAATTTTTGAGTGCTCGATAATACCAAATAAAAATGAGAAAAATCAGTTAAAAAGACAAGACAGTTTAAAGAAAAAAGCCCCTGCAAATGCAGAGGCTCATATAAGAGTCGTTAACGCTCTTTATTCCAAGCGCAGTACGCTTTATTAGAATGCCGTGCGCTTGTAGCGACGGTAAACTGGCTGCCAGAAGTGCTGGTCAATCGCTTGTTGCAGTGCTTCTTCAGTGATCTCTAGAGCAACGCCCTGTTCAATCGCCTTTTTACCTACCGCAAGAGCAATTTTCTTAGATACCGTGTGGATCTCTTCCAATGGTGGAAGTAGAGCACCTGTGCCATTGATTGCTAGTGGAGAACACGTAGCAAGTGCACGGCTTGATTCCATTAGCATTTCGTCAGTGATGCGTGAAGCATTCACAGCCAATACACCAAGGCCAATACCTGGGAAGATGTAGCTGTTGTTACACTGAGCGATTGGGTAAGTTGTGCCGTTGTGAACGACTGGCTCAAATGGGCTACCTGTCGCAACAAGTGCTTGGCCATCAGTCCAACGAATAATGTCGTTTGGCGTCGCTTCAACACGGCTTGTTGGGTTCGACAGTGGGAACACGATAGGGCGTTCACTGTGTAGGTTCATCTCTTTGATGACTTCTTTGCTGAATAGACCTGGAGCACCAGACACACCAACCAATACGGTTGGTTTCGCGTGGCGAACTACGTCTAGTAGAGAGAAACCAGTGCCATCGCTTTCCCAGTCTTTGGTGTTTTCGTTGGTTTGAACCAGACGCTGTTGGAAATCAAGCAGGTTTTGCATGCCTTCTTGTAGCAGACCCCAACGGTCAACCATGTAAACTTGAGAGCGAGCTTGTGCATCGCTGATACCTTCAGACACCATTTGGGCAATGATAGCTTCAGCAATACCACAACCTGCAGAACCCGCACCTAAGAAAGTGATGCGTTGATCTGAAAGTTTGCTGTTTGCTGCTTTACATGCTGCAAGTAGAGAACCAACCGTTACGGCTGCTGTGCCTTGGATATCATCGTTGAAACAACAGATGCGATCTTTGTAGCGCTCAAGCAGTGGCATTGCGTTCTTTTGTGCGAAATCTTCGAACTGAACTAATGCATCAGGCCAACGGCGTTGAACCGCTTGGATGAACTCTTCAACGAATGCATCGTAGTCAGCACCCGTAATACGAGGATGACGCCAGCCCATGTACATTGGGTCAGCAAGACGTTGAGGGTTGTTAGTACCCACATCGAGCACGATTGGTAGCATGTAAGCTGGGCTGATACCGCCACAAGCTGTATAAAGTGCTAGCTTACCAATTGGAATACCCATACCACCGATGCCTTGGTCTCCCAAACCAAGAATACGCTCACCATCCGTAACCACGATAACTTTAACGTTGTGGTTTGTCGCATTATTCAGTAGGTCATCGATACGATCGCGGTTCGGGTATGAGATAAACAGACCACGGCCACGACGGTAAATATTTGAGAAGTTCTCACATGCTGCGCCAACTGTTGGCGTATAAATGATAGGCATCATTTCAGAGATGTGGTTTTGAACTAAACGATAAAAAAGCGTTTCATTAGTGTCTTGGATGTTACGAAGGTAGATATGCTTATCCATATCACTTTCGAAGTTACAATATTGTTTGTATGCACGTCCTACTTGCTCTTGGATTGTTTCGGTTGTTTCCGGTAACAAACCTTCAAGGTTGAAAGAACTGCGCTCTTCAGCAGAGAATGCGCTGCCTTTGTTTAGAAGAGGTGTACTTAGTAGAGCAGGACCAGCATAAGGGATATATAGAGGGCGTTTATCGTTGTTCATTGGATGCCTAATATGGGAGAAAGGGTAACTAAAAAATGATAACGGTTTAGTTATTCAATTGTAAATAGTTTCTCCGCGATCTGAGCAAACAAAATGATATTCTTACCTCTGTCCCACACTTATCGAATTTCAACACGATAATTCGTTATACTTTGCTCACACTTTTTCGCTACTCGCCATTTTATGTCATTACTTCCCATCGATGCTTATCAAAACGTATTCCACGAACAAATCGCTAATTCTCACCTTGTCGTAGAGGCGGAAACCGGATCAGGTAAATCAACGCGCCTGCCACTTTGGGCTTCTCAGCATGGACGAGTGCTGGTGGTGGAACCAAGACGTATCGCGTGTACGTCATTGGCTAAATACCTCGCACAGCAATCGGGTGAGAAGCTTGGTAGCAAGGTTGGCTATGCGATTAAGCTTGAGTCAGAGTATAACGAGCAAACTAACGTTGTTTTTGTGACTCCCGGTATCGCGCTGCGTTAGTTATCAGAAGACGGATTAGCCAGTTTTGATGTGATTGTGGTGGATGAGTTTCACGAGAGGCGCTGGGACATTGATCTGCTGGTGGCGATTCTGAAACAAAAAGAGAGCCATCGCTTGGTGATCACTTCAGCAACCATTGAGGGTGAGCGCCTTGCTCAGTATTTGGATGCGAATCGCATAAGCTGTGAAGGGCGAACTTATCTAGTTGAGATTGAACACAGAGCGAATGAATCCAGAACACTGCCTGATAGTCGACATCTAGGGCAGCGCATCGTGGAAGAAGTTAATCATCAGTTGATCGCTTCTTCTGGCGATATGTTGGTTTTTCTACCGGGTAAAAAAGAGATCGTGCAATGCGAACAAGCCTTAGCGAAAAATCCAGATATCCAAGTTGTTAAATTGCATGCGTCGGTCAGTGATAAAGAGCGAGATTCAGCGTTATCGGGTCGGAATATCCATACTGAAGGTAATGGTTTGAGAAAGGTCATCCTTGCGACCAACGTTGCAGAAACCTCATTAACCATTCCTGACATTGGCGTGGTGATAGATTCAGGATTAGAGAGACGCACCGTTCAGCGTAATGGCAGAACCACACTGATGCTTAAATCCATATCACGAGCGAGTGCCAAACAACGAGCTGGCCGCGCGGGTAGGGTAATGGACGGCGTTTGTGTGCGTCTATATGGAGAGCATGCGGCGTTAGAGTTAGTCACACCGCCTGAATTGCAGCGTGAAGAGCTGACCGAACCTATGTTGGCCGCAGCATGTTGTGGATCTCCGCTTGAGAGCTTGTCCTTCCTTGACCCTATTCCAGAGAAATCACTCAACAGTGCAACTCAAACCTTGCTGACGATGGAAGCGATTAACGCCGACCATCAAATTACCGAGCATGGTAAAAAGCTGTATCCGTTGCCGATTGATGCTTTGTATGCCGATATCGTTACTCGAATCAAAACCAAAGCATTAAAAGAGGCGATGGTTGATCTCACTGCGGCGCTGTCCGTTCCTGCTCGCTTGTATCAGTTACCAAACAATGCAGAACATCTTGAAGCGCTCGCGCAACAAGAGAAGGAAGGGTGTGATTTAAGCCTGTTGATTCAGATTGTGCGCGGTCGAGAATATCCGCATTTAGACATCGACCAACAGGCTCTGAATGAAGCTCAAGGATTGGCGAAGCAAATGCGGGAGGTATTTGAACTTCCTCAGCTAGAAGTCGCGTCACGTTTCCAACGCATTGAATTGCTAAAGACCATTGTGAATCTGCATCCTGAACTGGTGTTTGTGCGCCGACTGAAAAGGAAAGAAGCCTTTGCCAATGGTGTTTTAGAAGTGGTGCTCGGTCGTCAGAACCGTTTCCCTGATAATGCACAAGCGATGTTGGTGTTGGATACTCACAGCTTGCCGGGAAGAGGCGTTAAGCAAACACTGACCTTAGCGACGGTCACGACACCCATTCCTCTTGAGCTTCTCATTGATGCTGAACTAGGAGAGTGGGAGCAAGGCGAAACCGTTGTGAATGATGATGGTGTTTTTACCGAGATGGCATTGGTGTACGCAGGCCGCACGATTACAACCAAACTCGTCGCCGCTGAAGGGCAACTATCGTTAAAACCTATCGTCGACCTTGTGTTAAATGGAGAGCAGCTTCCCGGTTTTGCAAAGGCTCGCACTCAAGAAATCAAACACTGGCAGTTGTATGTGAAACTTGGTCTCGATGAACAAACTAAATACACACCAGAAATTGAGAACATTAACTTTGAGCTATGGTTTATAGAGCAGCTTGAAGTACTAGGTGTTACTGATGTCAGCGAATTGGAAATGTTCGATCATGCAGACATACCGTTCGATGGCATTCCAACTTGGCTCTACTCAGAATTTTCGGAAAAATACCCGTTTGCATTGAGCCTTGCCGACTTGCAACTCGATGTTGAATACTTGCCCGCAAGAAAGCTGATTTACGTCCATTATCAGTCGGGTAGCCGAAAGTTATCGCCAAAACGTTGGGAGCTACCGACATGGTCTGGTTGGCGTATTCAGTTCAAAAAAGCGAGTCGAATAATTGATATTAAATAGATGGATAAGTTTTATCTCTAAAATATTAATCAAATAGATGCATATATGATTTTTCAGTGCTTATTTTGTTACAAGTTTGATTTTTATATTCCTTTTTAACCAATCAAAAGGTCATAAAAGACTATTCTTCTATATCCTATTGCTATAAAGAAAGAGTTGATAGATATTGAGTATATTGTGTTGCCAAAGTGTCGGGGGACATCATGGATAAACAGGAAGAGACGCGTGTAGAGTTCGATTACACAACATTTCTTGGCGCCTCATGCAGTAAAAAATGGACTTTTCTGGAAGCACTCACCACAATTGCGCCAGTGTTCAGTACCGTCTGGCGAGATAGCATTAAAGAGTTGGGCACCCCAGAGGATCGTTTATGGCAGATGGCATTGAAATCAATGTCGACGCGTAAAAGTGATGAGTCGAACATTGTTACCTTACTCAAGCTCGCTAAGCTGGAAGGGATCAATGAGCTCAAAGTGGTGATGCCATATTCACTTGAAGAAGAGCAGATCGAGTATATTGAATCGCGCAGTCATTTAGTGATTGCGGGTAACTCTGGAGAAGAGTTCACGATTAAGCTGTAACTTCAGCTCGCCTATAATCTCTCTCGAGGAATAGTAAAAACGTACACGTAAAAAGGGCCTCAAATATTGAGGCCCTTTTAGTATCTAAAACTTGAGTCTACGAGCTTATTAGCTTTCGAGCTTTTTATTTTGAGATTAAGCGATTAAGCGATTAAGCGATTAAGCAATTAGCAATTAAGCGACTAGTCGATTAGACCATAGTCAGCGCGCAGTACATCGATGATCTCTTGCTTAGGATTTTCGCTCAGTACGATCTCCGCACCTGTGATTTTCGCTGCGATATCAAGGTAAGTGCGAGACAGAGACATTAGAGAATCCAGTGGAAGTTCATTGTCACGAGCCAATGCTTCACGTTCTGGCATACGCTCTTTATTCAAAAGAATGTCGGCATCAGGGAAGTAGTTAAGCAAGAACTGACGGAAGCCTTCTTTTGAATTCTCAACGATGTTGCCGTTGTTATATTCCTGAGTATCCCAAATGCGAGATGAATCTGGAGTACCGACTTCGTCCATGTAGATAAGCTTTTCTTTGCCTTGAGCATCGTTGACGTAGCCAAACTCAAATTTGGTATCAACAAAGGTTTGGTCTACTTTTGCTAGCGCTTGGCTGATTACGTTGAAGCCTTCTTTAAGAAGTTTTTCGTAATGCGCGATGTCGCTTGCTTGAGTAAAGTTGAATGCTGCGAAGTTATCTTCGATGTTGTTGCGTGTGATGTTCACATCGTCAGCTTCTGGAACGCCAGGAATACCTTTCAGAATCCCTTTTGTTGAAGGCGTGATCAGTAGCTCAGGCAACTTCTTGTCTTTCTCAAGGCCTTCAGGCATCTCGATACCACAGAATTCACGTTCGCCGTTTGCGTATGCACGCCACATTGAACCAGTGATGTATTGACGACAAATCGCTTCGATCATGACTGGGCGAGCTTTTTGTACAATCCATACGAACGGGTGAGGGATATCAAGAATATGACTGTCAGCAAGTCCGTTGTCTTTAAACAATTTGAACCAGTGGTTAGAGATAGCATTCAGAGCCGCTCCCTTACCTGGAACACCTTTAAGATTCCCTTCACCACGCCAGATACAATCAAATGCAGAGATACGGTCACTGATCACCATGATAGCTAGAGGCGCATCGGGTGCTACGTCGTAGCCTTTCTCTTTAATTAGTCGTTGGCTATCTTCTTCAGTTAACCAGTAGACTGAGCGAACCTTGCCACTGTGGACAGGTTTGTCAGTACGGATTGGTAGGTCATCATTTACGGCAAGAACTTGATCAGCAAGGCTCATTTAGACATTCCTATCTTTTATCAAACGTCATACAGAGAAGTGCGGTGTGCACATGATTAGACGGGCATTATACCCAATCTACTATTTGCTTCCAGAGAAAAAGCAAACGATTGCTAAATCTGTTGTTTAAATAAAAACCCCCGCCTAACAATCCGCTAAAAAATGGGCGAATTGTAGGGCAGGGGAAGGCAGTATGTTTGGACTGTGTTTTGGCGAATTGTTTCTTAAGTTAAATTAAGTTTGTTAGCTAAAAGATTAAGCTATGTTTGTGGACCATGTTTTTGAGCCAAAATGTTATTAAGCCAACATGTTATTAAGCAAGGTGGCTTAGTGAATACGCTCTGAATTTGCATCCATAAAGAAGACTTCACATTGAAAGCGTAACCCTAATGTTCTTAGGTACTGTTGGCTGAACTGATCAATCGATGCACTTGCAACAATCGCGCTCGCATTCTTAGAGCGGATTGCTTTCTCGACAGTCTCTACCTCAGTCATTTGATGAGAGGCTTTCATATGAATAACGCGGTCGCAGCAAACATTATGTTGCTTAAGCTGCTTAGCCGATGGTCTTGGTGTTTGAGCCGTAAACAGTAACCACTGATGTTGATTGGACAGCAACGCCATTCTTGCAAACAACGCTTCCTCGTTTGAATTTTTGCTTTTACGAGAAACTGATGTAAATGCGCAGTGAACTAGCGGGCTAGAGTGTTGTGCTTTAACGTGTGCTTGAATCATTTTGCTGTCCTTATATACATGCTGTATGTGTATACAGTAGTTTTAGTTACTTATAAGATCAAGCGTTTTTTGCGGGATTATTGGACGATTTCGTCTGAGGTTATGGATGGTAAATGATTAAATCATTGAAAGTATTCGATAAATTAAATTTGAATGAATCTGCTGTTTTGTATCATAAGTTGAATAAATGTGAGCTTTATACAGGTGTATACACTGGTTTTTGCAGAAAAGTACTGTATATACCTGTATAGAAGAGAGAACAAAGAACAAAGAAGAAAGAAGAAAGAAGATCTAAAACCACAGGCACAAAAAAAGCGCCTTAGGCGCTTTCTTATATTTCACGGTGTTGCTTATCTCAATGTCGCTTGGGAGAGTTTTGCTCTCATTTCAATTTCACCAATATTGAACTGGCGAACATCAATGGTTGCAATATCATTGCACTCGTTACATGCATGATGACACTTACCATCTAGGTAGTCGTGCTTTTTAACTAGGCTTGGCTTTTTGCACCAATCACAAACGCCTTCTATTGTGAACATATTCTCTCCTCACCTGTTTAAGTCAGGTGTATTTTCGGCGCAAATTATGACACAAGTAAGACCCATTAGTTAATAGTTTGTTACCCGTTTTTGAGAGGGGGATCGATTGCAACACCAATAAAATCGATATCTTTGAGATCTAGGAAAATGAAGATGTGTGTTTGTTTACGGTTTTGTAACATTTTGTAAAATGGTTTTTAGCGCATTGTTCAAACGTTTCATTTCTTCGTCACATCCGTGACCATCTGGATGGTAGATCTTTGATAGCTGTTTGTATCGGATCTTGATGCTTTTCTGGTCGGGGATTGAGCTAGGTGTGTAGCCAAATAGCGCGCAGGCCACCTGCAAATTACTCAGACCTTTGCTGTTTTTCTGCTTCTTCAATTCGTGGAACATAGTGTTCAGCTGGCGTTTTTGCTGCTTAATCGTAAGGTCCTTCGAGCTAAGCTGCGCTTCAAGTGATTGTTGTTGCTGTCGCGAATCACCCGACTTTAGAGCTTGTCTTTTTCTTGAGATAACGAGCGTCGCAATAATGCTGATGATTGAAATCAACACGGCCAACGCAGCACCAATCATATAGTCAGAGCTAGTTAGGTTAGAACTGGAGAGGTTAGAGCGTGATGCTTGGTTAGATTGAACGTGCTTAGATACCCCCTGACTGGTGTCTATTTCAGAGTCGATGCTGTCATCGAGCTGTTCTATTGAAGAGATCTGTTTTGCACGTTGCTGGTTGAATTGTGCTTCCAAAATGCGGTTGTAGCCCTCTTCTGCTTGTGGATTATCTTTTAAGGCTGCTTCATACCATAGCTGCGCTTTATCTAATGGTTGAAGGAGGTCTTGTTCTAGCGAGGATTCGTAGAGTTTTGCTACCTCGATAGGTGCGCGCTGGTTACCTTGCAACGCCGCTTTAATAAACCATTCCAAAGCAAGCTTGTTACTTTGTTCAACACCTGTACCTGCCAAGTACCATTCACCCAGTCTAAATTGCGCGTTTGGGTTGCCGTTTTCTGCTGACTGCGTGTACCAATACAATGCATCACTGGTGCTAACAGGAACGTCGACACCCGATTCATAAGCTTGAGCCAATTGGTATTGAGAAACTGGATCTTGAGGTTGTGATTCTAGTGAAAATTCATCACTGCTTGCTGCGTGCACGAAATGTGTGGTGGACAGTTGAATCGTGGAAAAGATGAGGGCTAGAAATAGTGTTCTAAGAAATGATGATGACAGAATGTTGGATAGGATCAGCAAAAGATAAGTCTCGTAAAAAAGCCCAGAATCGATATGTCAGTATGAATACGCTTTATGGTCGTTGATTATTATTATCACGTTAAATGAGTAACATAACTGATAAACAACTATATAGAGGTTAATTCAATAGATAAAGATGGACTGGGCTTTAATCGTGCTACTTAAGCGGCAAGATTTGAATTTCTACGCGACGGTTACAAGCACGACCTTGAGAGGTGTTATTGTCACATAGAGGGTAGCGCTCACCGTTACCACGAGCAATAGCACGACCTGCAGCAACGTCTTGAGAGATCAAGAATGCACGAACAGATTCAGCTCGACGCTCAGAAAGGATTTGGTTCGTCGATTCGCTGTCAGTGTGACCTTCAATCACTAGGCTAGTGTCTGGGTATTCAACTAGGATGCGAGCAACGCTGCGAAGGGTATTGTGAATGCTTGATTCCAAAGCGTAAGAGCCAGAATCAAAACCGATGCCGTTTTCTAGGCGAAGTAGAAGTTGGTTCTCACCGACACGTTCAACTTGAACGCCTGAATTCATTAGCTCTTCACGAAGGGCAGCTTCTTGTCGGTCAAAGTAGTAACCAATACCACCACCAACAGCGGCGCCACCGGCAGCACCAATAAGTGCACGTTTACCACGGTCTTTAGAGTCACCAGTTGCAGCACCAGCAACGGCACCAGCGAGTGCACCAATTAGAGCGCCTTGAGTTGCAGAGTTAGTCTCAGATTCGCCAGTTGTCGCGTTTTGGCGTTGAGTTGCCTGACAACCCGTTAAAGCGATAGTAAGCGCTAGGGCTAGTGTGATTTTTTTAACGTATTTCTCCATCATGTACTTCTGTCAAACGAATGAATCCGAGTGACAAACATAGTCCTGTAAATCTTATTGATGGTTTTTATCAATACGTCGAAGCAATGTAAAGTGGCTCTATGATTTAGTTATCTTTTTAGCTGCCTGGGTACCGCCAACTGGTCGATTAACAGACAATTTACGACCTTTCTTCAAACCAACTTCATAATCGGCGGTGAGGTTTTTCATCGCTTCTCTCAGTTGCTGCTTGAACGTTTCACGGTCGATATTTTTGAATTCTTTATCAATGTAGTTATTGATCTTGTTGTTTGATTCGTCGTCGGGAGTAATGGTTGGTAGCTTTTCAAGCGCACCTTCAACCCAGCCTGAAACAAACGAGTTCACGCGGCGTGTCACTTCTAAGGACCCTGTGCCAGAGCCAGCAAAGCTATTTCTGAATTGGCCGGTGTGTTCATTCAGTTCACGATAAATGATATCGAAAGCGAACGCTGCGAAGATCGCACGATCGGCTTCACCGATGAACTCTACACGCTTGAGGCCTTTATGGTTCAGCAGTACAGCTTCTACGCCAAATTTAGTGTTGATACCACGAATAACACGCAGCAGTGTTGAGCTGATATTTGCGGGTAATAGGTGCGTGGATTGAGTCTTGCCCATTTTGATAAATTCAATATCGTCTTTTTCGAGACCATATTTCAGCATCAAGTTATGCGCCATTTTGATTGCATTGGCAGCTTCGTTGACGTTAGCAGAATTACCAAGCTCAAGACACTTAGCTATTTTCTTTAGGGCTTTTTTCTTATCCATCGACTACTTAATCATTACCGCAAATTTTGAAAAGTCCGACATTTTACATGTTTTGGCGGGTAACAGAAAGCAAAACTCACTCAGTGGGCGAGTTGGGTTCGTAACAATTAATTAAGCAAAACGGACTTTGGAGCATAAACAAAAACGCCATCAAGAAGATAGATGGCGTTAGTGACAGGGTTTTTGGTAATGACTAGAGCATTCGCAAACTAGATACCCAGTTCATCAAGCAGATCGGCTGCTGAATCATTGCCTGAGCTTTGTGTTGGCTTATTACCTTCCTGCATCTTTTTCTGAGTTGCTTCAAGAATGCTGTCTGGACACTCGTCTTCTGCAATCTCAAATTCTTCTAGTTGGATGAACTCTGTTTTGTCCATAGCCAGCTCAAGGTAGAAGATATTATTGTTTTCAGTTGAGAAGGTCACACGACGAGCCTGTGGGCGATCAAGGTTAGTATCAACAGAAAGGTTTACTTGCTTGTTCAGTGCCAGCATCTTCGGTTGGTTTTGAGTGATGTTGGTTTGCAGCTCTTTGCGGATCTTATTAGTGAAGTCACCAACTAGCTGGTTCATTAATTCACCTAGTACGTCACCCACTTCATCAGATGTATGCAGCACAGCCAGTTCATTTTCCGGCATGCCCATGTTACGCATGTAATTGGTGTAGATCTCTAATGCGGCTTTCGACGTAAAATTGATAACAACAAGACCAGAAAAGCCTCCGTCAAATAGAACGAAGCAGCCAAAATCTGGCTTTAGGCTTGTCTTATTGATCTTTTGAACCATGGCTGAATAGGACACCTGAGAAGCCGTTGCTGATGTAAGTACGCTTGAGACTGATTGGCATAGCTTAAGAAGAATATCTTCAGTGGTGACTGTTTTATTTTTTTTCATTGTGATGTGCTCGTGGAGATGTCTTAAACAAAATGTTATTCAATATTTTGTTACTGAATTAAGACGAAAGTGACTATTTCTCCATTCTTGCACTGAGATTCTGATTTGATCACCTTTTTATATGATCTTAATAGTAGTAAAGTGACGAAATTCAAAGAAAATTATTAAAAATCTCAGATAACCCAATGCTGATAGGATCAGCGAAGTAGGGGCAGGAAGCAAATGTTACCAAGACTTCAACTCAATGCTGATGTCGATCCAGTTGTTGTACGCTTTTTAGATGAACTAAAAACAGCGGGCTTTACTGGCGACATTGAATCTCAATATTCTAGCCGTTTGGCGGTCGCGACTGATAACAGTGTCTATCAGCAATTGCCGCAGGCGGTCATCCTTCCTAAAACAACGCAAGACGTTGTGCTTATCGGTAAAGTGGTTTCTAAATCCGCTTACGAACGCGTGACTTTTTCCCCTCGTGGCGGCGGTACCGGAACCAACGGACAATCTTTAACAAAAGGTGTCGTGGTTGACCTGTCGCGATACATGAATAAGGTTCTTGAGATTAACGAGAAAGAGGGCTGGGTAAGAGTTCAGTCTGGTGTCGTTAAAGATCAATTGAACGACGCTGTTCGCCCTTATGGTTACTTTTTCTCTCCAGACCTTTCTACCAGTAACCGAGCAACCTTGGGTGGCATGATCAATACCGATGCTTCGGGCCAAGGGTCATTGAAGTACGGCAAAACGTCTGACCATGTATTGTCGCTGCAAGCGGTGTTCGCAGATGGTTCATGTCTAGAATCTGATTTATCACACGGCTTACCTGTAGAGGGTGAATTCGCTCACCATGCACTTGCGGTGACAGAGGCGGTTTGTCGAGACAAACGCGCTCAAATCTTAGATAAATTCCCTCCGCTGAATCGCTTCTTAACAGGCTATGACCTAAAGAATGCAATCAACGAACAAGATGACAGCTTTGACCTAACTCGCGTTCTATGTGGCGCTGAAGGTTCTTTAGCATTCATCACGGAAGCAAAGTTAAACCTAACCAAGATTCCAAAAGCGCGCACACTGGTTAACGTGAAATACAACACGTTTGATTCTGCGCTGCGTAATGCGCCGTTCATGGTGGAAGCGAAAGCACTGTCTGTTGAAACGGTAGATTCAAGAGTATTGAACCTAGCGAAGCAAGACATCGTTTGGCACACCGTGAGCGATTTGCTGACTGATGTTCCGAACAAAGAGATGCTTGGCATCAACATGGTTGAGTTTGCAGGCCAAGATGAAGCGGAAGTTGAACAGCAAGTTCAAGCGCTGACTGCACGCCTTGAAACCATGGTTGAAAGCGAAGAAGCCGGCGTGATTGGTTTTCAAGTTTGTAGCGATTTGGCGAGCATTGGCCGAATCTACAACATGCGTAAGAAAGCAGTGGGTCTGCTAGGTGCGGCGAAAGGCCGAGCTAAGCCAGTCGCTTTTGCTGAAGATACTTGTGTACCACCAGAAAACCTCGCGGATTTCATCTCTGAATTTAGAGTGTTACTCGATTCAAAAGAGTTGAATTACGGCATGTTTGGTCACGTTGACGCGGGCGTATTACACGTTCGTCCAGCATTGGATCTGTGTGACCCGATGCAAGAAGCATTGATGCATGAAGTCTCTGATGAAGTGGTTAAGCTGGTGGCGAAATACGGCGGTTTAATGTGGGGCGAGCACGGTAAAGGTTTCCGTTCTGAGTATGGCCCAGACTTCTTTGGTGAAGAGCTGTTTACCGAATTAAGACGTATTAAAGCAGCATTCGACCCGCACAACAAGATGAACCCAGGCAAGATCTGTACGCCTTTAGAAAGTGACGCTGAATTGGTGAAAGTCACCGATACCAAGCGTGGTTTCTACGACCGTCAGATCGACGTACAAGTTCGTGACAGCTTCAAGCAAGCAATGGAATGTAACGGTAACGGCTTGTGTTTCAACTACGATACTAGCTCGCCAATGTGTCCTTCAATGAAAGTTACGGCTGACCGACGTCACTCACCCAAAGGCCGCGCAGGCTTGGTAAGAGAGTGGTTGCGTCAACTGACTGAACAAGGCGTTGATATTCTCGACCTTGAGCAAGAAGCGTTGAAAGACAACACACCCGTTAAGACTATGATTGAGCGTGTTCGCAATACGATGAACAAACGCCATGAGTACGATTTCTCGCATGAAGTTCATGAGGCGATGAACGGTTGTTTGGCGTGTAAAGCGTGTGCGAGTCAATGTCCGATCAAAGTCGATGTACCAAGTTTCCGTTCTCGATTCTTGAACATCTACTACTCGCGTTACCAGCGCCCTGCAAAAGATTATCTAGTTGCCAACATTGAAACCATGCTGCCGCTGATGGCGAAAGCGCCAAAAGTAGTCAACGCTGCATTGGGTCAAAAGTGGATCCAAACGGCAACAGCTAAAACGGTCGGTTATGTTGATGCACCATTGATGTCGGTGCCTACGCTCAAAAATCGTCTAGCGAGTAAAGAGCTGCAACTCTTCGATTTACAGTATTTAGAAGGCTTGTCTTCTGAACAGAAGAAACAGCATGTGCTGATCGTTCAAGACCCGTTTACCAGCTTCTATGATGCCGAGGTGATTGAAGACTTCGTCACTCTGGCTCAAAAACTTGGCAAAACTCCGGTACTGCTGCCGTTCAAGCCGAATGGTAAAGCGTTGCACATCAAGGGCTTCTTAAATCGTTTTGCACGTGAGGCGAAATCGACTTCGGATTTCTTGTCGATGGTGGCGGATATCGGAATTCCTTTGGTCGGTGTTGATCCTGCTCTTGTGCTTTGTTACCGCGATGAATACGTCGAGATCTTAGGTGACAAGCGCGGCGACTTTGATGTACTTACTGTGCATGAATGGTTAATGCCATCGCTAGGTGAGTTCGAAGCACGCTCAGCAAGTGAAGATATGTGGTACTTGTTTGCTCACTGTGCTGAGAAAACCAAAATGCCGAACGCTGAAAAAGAGTGGGGTACTATCTTCAAACACTTTGGGGCGGCGTTAACCAGCGTTCCTGTCGGCTGTTGTGGTATGGCGGGAACTTTCGGCCACGAAGTCGATAAGCTACAAATGTCGAAAGACATATATGGTTTAAGCTGGAAGCCTCAAATGCAGGACTTACCAAAAGATCGTTGCTTGGTGACGGGCTATTCTTGCCGCAGCCAAGTGAAGCGTTTTGAAGGTGAGAAGCTTGCTCACCCATTACAGGCGCTAGCAAAAATTCTCTAATACATTTAGCCCAGCAATTGCTGGGCTTTTTTCTAAACTAACAAAGGAATGTTAATAAGGAAAAGTATGAAATTTCTAGAATTAAAAGTACCACCAGTTGCACTGTTCATTATTGTATTCGTAGCATCATACTTCTGCGCTCAACAGTTGAGCCAAGGGACACTGGCATTGCCTTATGGAATGATTGTGTTAGGAATCGGAGTCACATTGAGTGGTGTGATCGGAATATCCGGCATATTGGAATTTCGAAAACAGAAAACCACCGTTAACCCGATCAAAGTAGAAACCGCTTCAGCCGTCGTGGACAGTGGAATTTTTGGCTACACGCGAAACCCAATGTACTTAGGGTTGTTCATCCTGCTATTTTGCTTTGGCTACTTCTTCCAGAATATCTTCAGTGTACTACTTAGCTTTGGCTTCGTAATCTACATGAATTACTTCCAAATCAAACCCGAAGAGCGAGCACTAGAACAATTATTCGGCGCAGAATATGTTGATTACAAACAAAAGGTTAGACGCTGGATTTAGTGATGATTTGAGTGCTGGCTTAGTAATCGAAATAAAAAAGCCCAGCTTGAGATTATCAAGCTGGGCTTTATTGATCTTGTTCTAGAGCTGATTAAGCAGCTGCTGTGAACTGAGCTAGAAACATCTCTTTGCGTTCGTTGAAGCGGTTTACTAGGTCGTCTACAGAAGCTTGGTCGTATGGCTTAAGGCCACTTGCTACCATACGCTTCACGCCTTTACCTACTACTTCGCCGTCTTCTTTGAAATCGAAGTTCAGGGTCACGATGCCACGTTTTCCTTCAACATCAAAAGTCGCGCCAGAGAATTCAACTTCTGGGTGAGACAGGTCTAGGCGAGTAAATTCAACTTCCATGCTCTCGTAAATCACTAGAGGACGTTGGCAGTTGATCATCATTTGTTGTTCTTCCATAAGAGGAACCATGATGTGTGGGAAGTTCATGCCAGAGAACTTAACGTAGTTTGTTACTACGTGCTCGATGAATGCTTGATCATGGCTCTTCTCACCTTCACAAGACATGTGTAGGTACTCTTTACCATTTGCATCGATAAGTGAGCTCTCTTTTTCACACTTGTTGTCAACGCTTAACGCAATACCGTTACCAACCATACCTGAAAAATCAAAACGCATTTTTTGGCTGATGCCTTCTTTCTGCAGAAGAACTGCAAACAAAAGATCGCCAGGCACGCAGAAGCGCTTGTTGTCTTCATCGTGAATTGGGTTGAAGTCAGCAGCTACTTTTTTAGCAAAGTGGCTAGCTTGTTCACGAGTGAATTGAAATTGATTGTCTTTAGTAGAAAAGTAAGGTGTCAGAAACATAGTATCGCTATTAGTCATCAAATCTGGGGTGGATTATAGCTAACTAACTTCGATCTAATGGTCTATCCAGTTAACTTTGCTTATATATCAGTCAATTAGATAAATACGTTGGATGGTATGTGACGATTTTGAGGGGAATAGGGGCTTGGATTCAATGCAACAAGGGCTAATCAATAGCCCCTGTTTATATGACGTGCTATTTCGCCAAACCTTAGAAGCTACACAGTAGGCCTTCTGGCATTAGATGGTTATGCACTGATAATTTGAGCAGTAGATTTGCTTGCTCGATATCAGGTGAGAAGTAACGGTCTTTGTCGTAGAAGCTGACTTTCTCGCGCAGTATCTGTTTTGCTTCTTCTACTCGAGGAGAAGAGAGATTTGGTGCTCTAAAATCCAAGCCTTGTGCTGCTGCTAAGTATTCAACGGCCAAGATGCCACGAGTGTTTTCTGCCATGTCACGCAGTCGACGACCCGCAAAGGTTGCCATAGACACATGATCTTCTTGGTTTGCCGATGTTGGAAGGCTGTCTACTGAAGCTGGGTGTGCCAGTGTTTTATTCTCGCTTGCCAGAGCAGCAGACGTTACTTGAGCAATCATAAAGCCCGAGTTCACGCCGCCGTTATCGACCAAGAAAGGTGGCAGCTTGCTTAGCGCGCTATCAATCAGCAGTGCCATTCTTCGTTCGGAAAGGCTACCAATTTCTGCAATCGCAAGTGCTAGATTATCCGCTGCCATTGCCACAGGTTCTGCGTGGAAGTTACCACCTGAAATAATGTCGCCGTCTTCAGCAAATACCAGTGGGTTATCCGATACCGAGTTCGCTTCAACGTTTAACGTTTCTGCTGAATTACGAATTTGCTGTAAACAGGCACCCATAACTTGAGGCTGACAACGTAGCGAGTAAGGGTCTTGAACCTTTTCACAGCAAGTGTGTGATTCACCAATCTCACTCTTTTGATCAAGCATATGGCGATAAGCAAGCGCGGCATCCATTTGACCACGATGACCACGAACACGATGAATTCGAGGGTCAAACGGGCGACGACTACCCAGTGCGGCTTCTACAGACATTGCACCACACACAGTCGCAGAAGCGAACAAGTCTTCTGCTGCGAACAGACCTTCTAATGCAAATGCTGTCGATGCTTGTGTGCCGTTTAACAGAGCTAAGCCTTCTTTCGGAGCAAGTGTGATTGGCTCTAAGCCTGCGATCTGCATTGCTTCTAAGCCGGTGATGATCTTGCCGTTGTGACGTGCTTGGCCTTCACCAAGCAGTACCGTACTCATGTGGGCGAGGGGAGCAAGATCTCCTGAAGCACCTACTGATCCTTTTTGTGGAACACATGGGTAAACCTGTGCGTTTACAAGATCGATAAGAGCGTTAATCACTTTGAGGCGGATACCCGAGTAACCGCGAGACAAGCTGTTAATCTTCAATACCATCATCAAACGCACGGTTTCATCAGACATAAATTTGCCAATGCCCGCTGCGTGAGAAAGTACGATGCTTTTCTGTAGAACTTCAAGATCTTCAGGCGCAATTTTGGTATTTGCTAACAAGCCAAAACCCGTATTGATGCCATACACAGTACGATCTTCAGCAATCACTTGCTCGACAACCTGCATGCTTGCTTCAATATCAGGGATTGCTGCAGGATCCAGAGATAGGTTCACAGGGCTACGGCTGATTTTACGAAGTTCAGATAGGCCAAGAAGTCCTGGTTTAAGTAATAAGTTCAACATGTTCTCTCCAGACATTAAAGGCGACGAAGTTCTTCGTTTAGCATAGGTAAATCAAGTTTCTGCTCTTTAGCACACTGCTTAGCAATATCGTAACCCGCATCTGCATGACGCATAACGCCGGTTGCTGGGTCATTATGAAGTACGCGAGCAATACGCTGTGATGCATCTTCACTACCGTCACAACAAATCACCATGCCTGAGTGTTGCGAGAAGCCCATACCAACGCCACCACCGTGGTGCAGAGAAACCCAAGTTGCGCCGCCAGCTGTGTTCAGAAGGGCATTCAATAGAGGCCAATCTGATACTGCATCTGATCCATCCATCATGCCTTCTGTTTCGCGGTTCGGGCTTGCTACTGAGCCTGAATCTAGGTGGTCACGACCGATAACAACCGGTGCTTTCAGTTCGCCATTTTTGACCATTTCATTGAATGCTTGGCCTAAACGTTCACGATCTTTCAATCCAACCCAACAGATACGCGCTGGTAGGCCTTGGAACTGAATGCGTTCACGCGCCATATCTAGCCAGTTATGCAGATGTGGGTTGTCTGGAATCAGTTCTTTTACTTTTTGGTCTGTTTTGTAGATGTCTTCTGGGTCACCAGACAACGCAGCCCAACGGAAAGGACCAATACCTTCGCAGAATAAAGGTCGAATATAAGCCGGAACGAAACCTGGGAAATCAAACGCGTTTTCTACGCCTTCTTCCAGTGCCATTTGGCGAATGTTATTACCGTAATCCACGGTCGCTGCGCCGCGGTATTGCAGGTCTAGCATCGCTTGTACTTGAATCGCCATCGATTGTTTCGCGGCTTTCACCACTTTTGCTTCATCAATGGTGCGCTCTTGTGCGGCTTTCTCCATTGTCCAACCTTGCGGCAAGTAGCCGTTAAGAGGATCGTGGGCAGATGTTTGGTCAGTCACCACGTCAGGTGTGATATTGCGTTCAACTAACTCTGGGAATACGTCTGCGGCATTACCTAATAAACCAACTGATATAGGTGTATCTGACTCTTTAATCATTGCCATTGCTTCATCTAAGCTGGTGGCTTTTTTGTCTACATAGCCAGTACGTAAGCGGTAGTCGATTCGTGATTCATCACACTCCACGGCGATCATTGAGAAGCCAGCCATCGTTGCAGCAAGAGGTTGAGCACCGCCCATGCCACCAAGGCCACCTGTGAGTACCCATTTACCTTTTGCTTCGCCTTGGAAGTGCTTCTTGGCAATCGCGACAAATGTTTCATAAGTACCTTGAACGATGCCTTGTGAGCCTATGTAGATCCAGCTACCTGCGGTCATTTGGCCGTACATCATCAAGCCTTCTTTATCGAGCTCGTTGAAGTGTTCCCAGTTCGCCCAGTGTGGAACAAGGTTCGAGTTAGCAATTAGTACGCGAGGTGCGTTTTTATGAGTCGGGAACACGCCTACAGGTTTACCTGATTGAACAAGTAACGTTTGGTCGTCTTCTAAACGCTCTAATACTTCCACAATCTTGTCATAACATTTCCAATCACGCGCAGCGCGACCAATACCGCCATACACAACCAGTGCATGTGGGTGTTCTGCCACATCAGGGTCTAGGTTATTCATCAGCATACGCAGTGGTGCTTCTGTTAACCAAGATTTAGCGCGCAAAGTGGTGCCATGAGGTGCGCGAATTTCGCGAGTCGTGTCGAGACGAGGGTCACTGTTGTGGTGTTCCGTCATTTTGGAATTCCTTCTGTTTCACGTTATATCGTTGTAGTTGTAGTTATAGCTGGATTAGTCGCCTGCCATTGCACTGGCAATGTCCCAACACAAACGAGCCGCCAATCGAGCCGTTTGGCTATCGATGTCGTAGTCTGGGTTGTATTCCGCAATGTCCGCGATAATGAGTTTTTCACTGTGTTTGAAAATCTGTTCTAGAAAAGGAGCGAGTGCTTCATAGCTCACGCCTCTTGCCGCTGGTGCACTGACGCCCGGCGCTGTCGCTGCTGGAAATACGTCAAGGTCGATAGTGAGATAGAGGTAATCACACTCAGCGATGAATTTTTGTAACTTAACCAGTTGAGCGACTTGGTTCACTTGGGTCATGTTGCGGTCGTGTTCATACCACACACCAAGTCGGTCGGCTTTGTTGAAAAGTGCTTTGGTATTGCTGGCGGCACTTACACCGAGACACGCGTAATGAAATGGCCACTGATGTGTGTGGCAGTATTCGCTAATCTGATTAAAGGGTGTGCCTGAGCTTGGTTTGACGTCAGCGATGTCGCTTTCAAATTCACGAAGATCAAAGTGAGCATCAAAGTTAACGATACCTATCTTAGGTTTGTGATCTGATTGAGTTCTGTGAAGATGCTCAGCTAGGCCTTGGAAAGAAGCCCAAGCGACTTCGTGACCGCCGCCAAGGGTAATCACTTTGTTGGTTGATAGCGCATTGGCAATCACAGAAGCACACTGTTTTTGGCTGACTTCCAATTGACCATCATTGCACTCGATATCACCAAGATCCGCGATGTATGCGTCACTGTGCCAAGCCATATTAGCTAACGCTTGGCGAATCAAATTAGGTGCTTGTTTTGCGCCAACACGTCCTTTATTTCTTGCAACACCGGCATCGCTGGCAAAGCCAACCAAGGCAACAGCGTTGTCAGTAAGCCCTTCATTTAAAACATTACTTTGTACTTGCGTGGTAATGTGATGAACACGAGTACCGAGCTCGCCATCTTCAAGGTCATTACGCCCCGTCCACACAAAGTTGTGAGTGGTGGATACTGTATTAGTGCAGCTGGATTTAGATTGAGTCATGACAGACCTCGCCATTAACAATGCGCTTATCCAGGTGAGGAACACCAACTTGATAGCTTAAGTCGGCAGGGTGCTCGATATTCCAGATAGCCAAATCAGCAGAGTAACCTACTTCAATTTTGCCTCTGTTTTGCGACTCGCCAATGGCAGCGGCTGCATGGCAAGTTACCCCACGTAATGCTTCTTCTGGGGTTGTGCCAAATAGGGTGCAGCTCATGTTCATCATCAGTGTTAAATCAGCAAAAGGAGAAGTGCCGGGGTTTAAGTCGGTCGCGATTGCCATTGGGATGTTGTGCTCACGAAGTAGGGCAATGGGCGGCTGCTGTGTCTCTTTCAAAAAGTAGAAAGCACCTGGTAATAATGTGGCGACTGTTCCTGATTTAGCCAGTGCTTTTACTCCTGTTTCATCAAGGTATTCAACATGGTCGACAGAGAGTGCACCGTATTTAGCTGCGAGCGCACTGCCGCCCATGTTAGAAAGCTGCTCTGTGTGGCCTTTGATCGCTAGCCCATGTTCTTTAGCAGCCGCAAATACACGATCGGTTTGTTCTAGGTTGAAGCCGATCGATTCGCAGAATACGTCGACCGTGTCAGCTAGTCCTTGCTCTGCGGCTTTAGGGATGATCTCTTGGCATACCAGATCAACGTAACGATCTGGCTGTTCTTTATATTCTGGTGGTACAGCATGTGCTGCAAGGAGTGTGGTGGTGATTTTAATACGACGGTGGTTTTCTAAGGCTTTAGCAGCACGTAACATCTTAAGCTCGTCATCAAGTGTTAAACCATAGCCAGACTTTACTTCAACGCTGGTGACACCACTTCTTAGCAGGCCGTCTAATCTAGGCAGCGCCATCTCAACCAGTTCGGCTTCTTGTGCGGCTCGTGTCGCCGTTACCGTCGCTAAAATACCACCGCCTTGTTTGGCGATGTCGGTGTAGGAGACACCATTTAACCGTTGTTCAAATTCATTGGCACGATTACCTGCAAACACCAGATGAGTGTGGCAATCAATCAGTCCTGGTGTGACGAGCTTGTTTTTGCAGTCGTAGATGATGTGATCAACAGAGCGGCTAGCACTCGCCGTTTCACAATGAAGTGACTCATCGCTTGAGTGTGACAGGAATACGATCTTACCGTTCTCGATAACGATATCTTGCGGGGAAGAAGGTTGATAACCGTCAGCTCCCGAGCTCATCGAGACCACTCGTGCGTTTTTGAGGATCAAATTCATAATCACCTAGATCTTTGCTAAACATTAAATGTATATACAAATAAATAGGCTAAACGCTGACCCGAATCAAGTTGATGTTGCAAAAATGTGATCGGCGATCAGGATGATGTTCTTTAATCTAGAAGTATCTTGGAGCTTAATTTGTACTTAGAGCCAGGATGGTAGAGCAATGCAAAGCTGATGAGGCGTTCTTTGCTCCATGTTCTTCTATTCAAAAGAAGGCAAGGCTCTGATTCAGATAGCTTTAGTGACGTTCTGATTTGAGAGTCTGGAATAATGGCTTCAACCGTATGCTCTATAGCACTCAACGGGCAGTTTTTTGAAAGGTATTCGTTGGGCGTAGAGGTTGAAAAGTCTTGCTCTAGGTATTTTGGTGCGGCTTGAGAGTTCACCCAGCGCGCTTCCAATTGAATCGGCGCGTTGTCCGCAAAGTGGATGATTTCACTATAGAATACTTCGGCATTGATCATTACACCTAACCGTGTGGCGGTGCTTTCATCAGCCTTGATACTATCGTGCTTGATAACTTGACTAGCATACGTTTGGCCTCGGTCTTTGATCTCTTGCGCTATGTTGTTGATATCAAGCAACGGAGATTGCGCTTTTTCGTCTGGTTCACAAACAAAAGTACCCAGCCTTGGTTTCCTGATTAGCTTACCTTCAGACACCAGATCTCGAATGGCTTTATTGACCGTCATTCGACTCACATTGAACTGCTCGGTAAGTTCGAGTTCTGTGGTGATTTGGTAACCCACCGGCCAATGACCACTGCTGATCTTGTCATCTATGAACTGTTTTATCTGAAGGTAGAGCGGCGCTTTCGACATAATGAAACCTTATTTGACTATACAAATAGAGTAACGGAATTTTTCACGATTTCAACATTTCCTCGGGCAATGTGACCTTATTCAACATAGATGGGGCAAATTGCTTGATTCTGTGAGGCAAGTGTCGCAAATTGTCACGCAATAACTATTCGTAAATCAGATAATTAGAAAGGGAAATAATATGTTTAAGAAATTAAAGGCCTCGTTGGGCATCGGTGCAGCAAAGGTTGATACTGTCTTAGATAATATTGAAGTTTTCCAAGGTGGGGAGTTGTCTGGCAATGTTCACATTGTTGGTGGTGACGTTGAGCAACAAATCGACCTAATCAACTTGGTTCTCAACACAGAAGTAAAAGTAGAAACGGAAGATAGCACCAGCTACGAAACCTTTTCACTGGGTCGTATTCAAGCCGTTGAGCCTTTCGTGATCCAACCAGGTGAAACCAAATTGGTGCCATTCCGTCTTAAGTTAAATGATGAAACGCCAGTCACCGCGTTGAACGCACAAATGAACCAATGCCATGTGTGGGTTGAAACCAACCTAGATATCGGCTTCGCGATTGATCCTAAAGACCGTGATTTCATTTCCGTTCATCCACTGCCAACAGTCGCTAAAATTATCCAAGGTGTGGAAGCATCGGGCATGGCAATGGTGAAAGCAGACGTAGAGAAGGGCTTCTTAAAAGGCAACAGCTTTGCTTCTCGTTCGGGCTGTTACCAAGAGATTGAGTTTCGCAGCGGCGGCTTCATGAATAATAAAGAGATCGAGCTGTCATTCATCGTTGAAGGTTCAATGGTTCACTGCCTAGCAGAAATCGACCGCTCAATGAGCTTCCGCGGCGACCAATACATCTCATTCAGCTTACCTGCTAATGCGGCCGACTCAGACATTCGCAACGCTGTATCAAGAATCATGAGTGCGTAGTTCCCTCTCTGTTAGCAGTCGCTCTGTCTATTAATTAATAGAGACAATACAACTTTTCAAGCCGAACTTAACCATTCGGCTTTTTTGATTCTACTATCTGCCCCGTCCTGAAATGGGTTTACCACTGGTGCCGATAGGCCAATTGAAAAGCAACATCGGTGGAGTTGTCCATATTGAAAATGTTCTCGATTATGGATATCTCAATTGCCGAGCGTTGCATGAGATAGCGATAGCCAAACATCATTTCATTCGCGGCTTCTGAAAACTCAGTTTCACCGTATTCTGCGCCTTCATACCAACGATATTCTAGGTGTAACTCATGATTTTCAAATAGCGTGAGTTGATATCCTCCCATCCATGACCATGTCGTTTTTTTATGTGAAAAGCTATTCTCCACTTCTCTACTGGACTGATTCGCTAATCCTAAGCTTGTATAGAAGGTATTGATGTCGAGTTGGTATGCATAATTGAGTTGAGCGCTTTGTTCGGTGCTGTTTCCCTTAAATGCACCGTGGCTGACTTTGTTATGATAAAGGGAGACGCCAAAAGATAAGCCATGGTTTTCTATATCTATGATCTGATATTGGGTGTAGAGCGTGAAAGCGCTAGTCAATGTGTCGCCGGAGAAGTCTCGATTATTGACGCCATGGTCTGGTGCATAGATGTCGAATTGGTGTCTCTCTTTCTGATCTCGACCTGCTTGGTCGATGCTAAATAGGTCGTGAAAGTTAATGGTGATTTTGTCGAGATGATTATTGGCGGCGTATAACCAGCGGTAATTGAGCTCTACTTGCCACGCTGTAGTCAATTGCCATCGCAGGCCTGTTTGAAGTTGGTTTTGATAATAGTCTAAGTGATAGTCGTGGGAGTTAGCCCAGATACTCGCAGCAGTTAAGGCTGTAAATACTTCAACCTTATTCTCTTCAAGAGGGAAGCCTGAACGGAGCGACGGGGTCAGGCGAACCGACTGCAGTGGTGCTTGGGTATAACTGATTAAGGGGCCGTAATCTTTGTTGGCCCAAGCCGCTGGAGTGTAAATAGCAGCAGTTATGATTAACGGCAAAGAGGGTATTAACGATATAAAAGTAGCCTGTCTCTCCATATGCACCTCATCCGTATTCCGTCACTTATCTATAGCTTAGTTCGAAAGGTGAGTTTTAAAAGTAGAGAGATGAAGAGGCTTTGTTGCGTAATTAAATTTAAAGATAGAACTACCCCGTTTCGCGTATTTC